>JAYRWF010000474.1:0-4040 GCA_041918195.1 Anaerolineales bacterium | reverse complement strand
TTCAGCTCGGCTCAGGTTTGAGCGTAGCTCAGCGCCAGGGAGTTTTGAGCCGGATGGCAGCTCGGGCACTGGCCTGGAGAGGCGCTCGACCAGAGTCTCCAGGCGGCCTTCCGCCTCGTGCTGCGCCTGCCGCAGGCTACCATTCTGGCGGCCTGAGGCCGCGCCAACGCCCTGCCCCGCTCGCAAGTTGGCCATCAAGATTAGCTTTCCAAAGGCATGATCGAAGGCGACCAGGGTATCCGCCATCAAGAAGATTGCCTCGGGCAACTCGGGATGCGGCTGCAAGGCAACAGATGGCTCGAAATAGCGCATCATCTCGTAGCTCCAATAGCCAGCCAGGCCTCCGCTGAAGCGCGGCAAACCAGGCATAGCTGGACGCTGATAAGGCAGGATCTCCCGGCGCAGGGCAGCAAGCGGATCCATCACCCGCCCTGAGGGGCAATCTTCCACCAAGCTCGGGTATAACTGCCCACTGGAGGCTTCGGCGCTGAAGCACTGCAGCGCGCCATCCCGCAGCAGGAAAGCCCGGCTTGGGCCAACTCCAATGAACGAATAGCGAGCCACCTGTTCGCCGCCGGTGACTGATTCGAGCAGAAACGACGGGCCGTGACCCATCAGCTTCAGGTATACCGAAACCGGAGTTTCCAAATCAGCGGGCAGCTCCTGCACAACCACGGATTCAGCCTGGAGGGATCGAAAGATTGGAGATGTTTGCAGCATAAAGCCTCCTTAGTGATTAAATAAAAAGCCCTTCTCGTCCAACAATGGGACGGGAAGGGTTCCCGTGGTGCCACCCAAATCAGGCGGGAAGCATAAGTACCAGCCTGTCTCAGTGTAGTCAAGAAGCACAGCGCCTTCCAAACCACCGGTCTGAATAACGGAGACCAATCCGGCGCAGGCTAGTTGGGAAACACCCTTTCACCCTGCAACTCGGAGGTCCATTCAACGCTGGCGTGTGGGCAAGGTTCGCACCATTTCCCTGCTCTCTGGGCCGCCGTTTCAGCGTTTACTCGTCCTCGTCAAGATTTTTGGATATTTAAGAGACATTATATCTTGTTATTGCAAGATGTCAAGCCATCGGAATAAAGAAAAAAGCTGGGTTATAATCCAAAAGTAAGTATTCCAATCGCCGGATGTGTGCTTGAAATCCCGCCCTTCTGCCCGCCAAATCTTGCTTGGACTGAGCGCCGGATTGCTGCTCTGGCTGGCAGCCAGCCTGGCCGTGCCGGCTCACAGCGCCCCGCCCGAGCCCGAGCCGGAGATCACCCCCACCCCATTCATCGATCCGCGCATGGAAAAGCCGCTCCTGCCTGAGAATCCAAACCTGGCCGACCAGGGAGCGCAAACCTATTGGGCTTTCTGCCTGGCCTGCCACGGCGATGCCGGGCAAGGCCTGACGGATGAATTTCGCGCCACGGCCTTTGGCGAAGACATGAATTGTTGGACTTCCAAATGCCACGGGCAAAACCATCCGCCGGAAGGCTTCCAGTTTCCGCGCGTCGTACCGCCGGTAGCCGGCGAGGGGACACTGCAGCGCTTTACCACTGCGGCTGAGTTACAGGCCTATCTCTACCAGCGGATGCCCTGGTGGAACCGGGGATCGTTATCGATGAACGAGGCCTGGGGCCTGACTGCTCTATTACTGCACAAAAACGAAGTGCTGCCCGACCCGGCCGAATTCAACCCCCGCCAGGCAGCCAGCGTGGCGGTGCACTTGCCATTTCGCTCGCAACAGGCTGAGCGCGCCGGCCAGGCGCTGCTGGCCGGGCTACTGGGGGCCTCGATCCTGGCGCTGGTGATCGGGAACCGCTGGAAAACCCATTCAACCTCGGGATCCCGGCCTGGTTTCCTGCTCCACCTGCACCCACCAACGATTCCGCTGCCCCAGGCGCGCTGGCGCTACACCCTCGGCGCGGGCGGGATGGCGGTTTTCCTGTCCTTGCTGCTGTTGATCACCGGCATCCTGGAGATGTTTTTCTACATCCCCACCCCCGAGCAAGCCGGGGCTTCGATCCAGGCGATTACCTTCCTGGCGCCGTATGGCGCACTGGTGCGCGGGATCCATTTCTGGGCTGCCCAGGGGTTAGTGATCGTGGCAGCGATCCACCTGCTGCGAGTGATTTTCACCGGCGCCTACGTCCGCCCGCGCCGCTTCAACTACCTGCTTGGCCTGGGATTGCTGGTGGTGGTGCTGCTACTAGATTTTACCGGCTATGTCTTGCGCTGGGATGAAGGCATTCGCTGGGCGCTGATGGTCGGCACCAACCTGCTAAAAACTATCCCGGGGATTGGCGAAAGCCTGTATGGCTTTGTGATTGGCGGTGAACAACCCGGGCTGGCTGCCCTGACCCGCTTTTACGCCTGGCATATTTTCGGCCTGGCCCTGATCGGCGGGATCCTGATTGCCTGGCACATCTTTCGCGTTCGGCGGGATGGCGGCATTACTGTCCCACCGCCCGAGGCTCGCCCGGATGGGCGGCGGATCAGCCGCTCCGAGCTGGGCCGGCGGGAGGTCCTGGCCATGCTGGCCGTGAGTCTGGTCTTCTTGCTGGTAGCCTGGCTGGTTCCCTCACCCCTGGCCGCGCCGATTCAGGAAAATGCAGTCACCCCACTGGGCGACGTGCGTGCACCATGGTTTTTCCTGTGGGTACAGTACCTGCTGCGTTTCGGGGATGCCTTCTGGATGGGCGTGGCGGTACCGCTGGGGCTGCTGGCGCTGCTGGCAGCGCTACCGTACCTCTTCTCCAGGCTGCCGGCTGAGCAGCAAGGCCGCTGGTTTCCGCGCGCGGGGCGGGCCGCGCAGGTAATCGCTGGGGGCCTGGCTCTCGGCCTGGCGATCCTGACGATCTTAGAATTATTCCAGGGGTAAGCAGGATGGCAAAGTTGTCTCGCCGGAGCTTCTTGAAAATCATCGCCGATGGCCTACTGGCGCTTAGCGGACTGCTGGGGTTGGGCGGCTTATTGCGTTTCCTGAGCTATAAGCCCGAGCCTCCGCCGCCAGCCCGCTTCGAAGTCGGAGCGCCCGGCGATTTCCTGCCCCAGAGTCGCACAGTATTGCCAGCCATCCCGGCGATCCTGATTCGCAGCCAGAACACCTTCAGAGCCTACAGCCTGGTCTGCACCCACCTTGGCTGCACCGTGCAGGTCAACTCAGAGGAATATATCTGCCCCTGCCATGGTAGCCGCTACGATCAGGACGGGCTGGTCACCCAGTCGCCAGCCAGCAGCCCGCTGCAGGAATTGCGGGTCGAGCAAACCCCCGATGGCAAGCTGGTGATCTACAAAGATCGCCTTTAGGGCTGGCTGGTTCTTCTCGCCTGGAGCTCCCGCTCTTCTTCGATCGTGCGCTGGCGGGTGCCCATCAGGTAGACCCAGGCCTGGTCCTGGCCGCGGAACTGGTTGATCGTGGTGAAAGTCGCCGGATCGGCACCCTCCACGACATTCCCCAACCAGAAAACCCGGCAGCAATCCTTGGCCCAGGCGCCATCCAGGATTTTGAAGGTCGCCAGGTCTAATTCCTCAAACGGCTGGTATTTTCCAGAATTCTGGGCGTAAAACCAGACATCGTCCCTGGCCCACTGCTCGCTGATCTGGCGAAAAGACGCAATATCGCGCGGGTTGACTGGGTCGGTGCCGACGTAGACATTGTCCTTGTCGCGCGACCAGTAAGAATAGCGCAGGGTGCGAAAAGTTTCCGGGTCAGAGCCAGGGATCGGCTTCGCAGCATAGTAGGCGGTGCGCTTATCCTTCCAGAACAATCCCCCCACGTGCTTGAAACTGGCCGGGTCAGCGCCTTCAATGGGGTACTGGCGGTGGTAGACCCGCGCCCGGTCGCGCCCATACTCCCGGTTGATTGCTTCGAAAGTGGCAAAATCAGCGCCTTCGATTTCACGGACGACCTTACCAGCGCTCTCGTTGTATTCGACGAAAACCCAGCGCCCGCCTTCCTGCTGGTAACCGGCGTCACAAGCGGAGAGCAGGACTGTGAGGAAGAGAATCAGCGGAAGGAATCGTTTCATTATAAACCGCCTTATTTTGGT
>JAYRWF010000473.1:0-1674 GCA_041918195.1 Anaerolineales bacterium | reverse complement strand
GTCTGGAATGCTTAACTTACCATCGCCCGCGTCGATCGGTTCATCTTTTAGAAAAATATTACCATAAAAAAAGCCCTTGCCCGATCAGCCTTCCGCCTCTATAATGGGGGCAGGATGAGCCAAGCATTCAAACTTTACCGCTTACAGCAACTGGATAGCCAATTGGACCGGCTGCAAACCCGCCTGGCTGAAATCCAAGCCAGCCTGGCCGATGCTGTGGAGCTTCAGCAGGCCAAATCCGCCGCCCTGCAGGCCAACCTGGATCTCCAATCCGCCCAGAAAGCCCTGCGGAAGGCCGAAGAAGCTGTCAAAGACCAACGAATAAAAATTGAGACCACGGAAGCCGCCCTGTATGGTGGAAAAGTGCGCAATCCGAAAGAACTCCAGGATTTGCAGCACGAAAGTACAGCCTTGAAACGTTTTCAGAGTGTGCTGGAAGACCGCCAGATCGAGGCGATGATGACTGAAGAAACCGCTCAGGAAGCAGCCCAGCAAGCGCAAAACTACCTGGAGCTGGTCCAGGCCCAACAGAACGTCCGAAACGCCAACTTACTGGAAGAACAGGAACGCCTGCTCAAAGAAAAACCGACCCTGGAAACTGAGCGACAGGCTGCAACCGGCAGCATCCCGGCGAGTGAAATGACGATGTATGAAGCGTTGCGCAAGACGCGCCGCGGGATCGCCGTCAGCCTGGTAAAAAATAAAGCCTGCAGCGCCTGTGGGACGACGTTGAACGCCGCGCTGCTTGATGCTGTTATCACCTCCGGCCAGTTTAATCGTTGCGATGGCTGCGGCCGGATTCTATATTCCGGTTAATTCGTCACGTAGAGCAAACGGGCTTTCAGCGAAACAAGCGCTGGACGATTTGATTCAGCAGGTAGAGGCCCAAAATTAACAGGACCGGGCTGAAATCTATCGGGCTGGAGGCAGGCAACAAACGCCGGATGGGCGCCAAAAACGGTTCCACCAATTGATCCAGCGCCCGGCGCACCGGGTGATAGCGATCGAGAAAATACGATAAGACCACATCTACAAAGACCACCAGGGTCGCCAGGCGGATCAGCCAATCAAACAAAATCGCAAATAAGCTCATTCATCCTCCATAATCGCCAGGATCAACCCGGCTGTCTTTGTCCAAGAATGGCAGTGCCAACCCGGACCTGGGTAGCGCCTTCCTGGATGGCCACTTCGTAATCTCCGCTCATGCCCATTGATAGCTCACGCCAATTCACCTGCGGCAGGCACGCCGACAAGTAAACCTGCAGCCGGCGCAGGCGCTGAAAGAAAGGCCGGGCCAGCTCAGGCTGGTCGAAATAGGGCGGCATGCACATCAGACCCTGGATCTCGAGGTGTTTCTGGTCAAGGAGGGCTGCGATCGTATCAGCCAGCTCAGGCCAGCGATCCTCAGCCCAGGCCGGCCAGCCAAACTTGGTCGCTTCTCCACTGACGTTGCACTCCAGAAGCACTGGCAGCCTGCGTCTAGCCTGTTCGGCGAAGCGATCCAGGCGTTCAGCCAGCTTCAGGCTGTCGAGCGAGTCGCAAGCCGCGAATAGTTCCGCCACCCGGTTTGCTTTGCGGCTCTGAACATGACCGATCATCCGCCATTCCACTCCCGTAACAGGCAGGCGATCGATTTTCTGGCTTGCTTCTTCGACATAATTCTCGCCCAGGCTG
>JAYRWF010000472.1:0-2230 GCA_041918195.1 Anaerolineales bacterium | reverse complement strand
CGCGAGGATGAAGGAGCTCGACCTCTGGTACGACGGGACTCACGTCGATAGCCTGATCAAATACTTCGCGCCGGCCGACCGGGGGCAGTTGTCGGTCCACATCGAGAAGGAGTCCAAGCGCCGCACCCACCGCGGCGCCTTCGCCAAGCTCACCGCGATGGTCCAGGGCCAGCCCCGGATCGACGAGGACCCGCCCCTCCGCACCCACATCGACGACGACGAGCAGGACGCCTTGACCGACCAGTTCCTGGCCGGCTACCGGATGACCCTGCGGGAGGATCGGCGTCACCTGTTCGATCGCTTCACGCCCGTTGACCTGGTCCGTCAGGTGGTGGGGGTGGGCAGCGTGGGGATGCGGGTCTATCTGGCCCTGCTTGAGGGCCGCAGCGGCGACGACCCCCTGTTCCTGCAGATCAAGCAGGCTGGCCGGTCGGTATACGAGTCCCATCTCGGCCCCAGCCAACAGGATAGCTGCGGCGCCAGGGTGATCGCTGGCAAGCGAGCTCTGCAGAGCGCGACCGACATCTTTGTCGGCTGGGGCTCCTTCCAGGGCCGGGACTATTATGTGCGACAGTTCCGCGACATGAAAATCGTCCCCGACATCGAGTTGCTCGCCCCCGTCCTGGTCGAGTTCGCCACCGCCTGTGGCGAGACGCTGGCCCGGGCCCACGCCCGCTCGGGGGACGCCGTCGCGATCAGCGCCTACCTAGGCCAGGGCTCCCAGTTCGTCACGGCCCTTCGCGACTTCGCTCGCCTCTATGCCGACCAGAACGAGCGCGATCACGCCCAACTCCAGGGCGCTATCGGCGCTGGCAGAGTCCAGAGCGCACCCGGCTGGTAGCCGTTCTTGCAGGTTATATTCTCGGGTGCTGAAACCTATGGCTGTCCGGCAGGCCGTCTGGTCGGGGGTGCCTTGAAAGGTCAGGCGCCCTGATCCTGGATTGGCTTTGCCCGCCAAGGCCAGGCGTTTGACCGCGCCGAAGTCGGTCTTGCCGCTGCCAAGCTTGGGGATGGCCTCCACCCGGCGGAACTCGGTGGGTGTCTGTATCCAGGGTGACCGGGACATTGACGCTCGCCCCTGGCAAGTACCGCTATCCAAACGTCCAGAATACACCCACAAGGGTTACGCAGCTTACCAGGCTTGCGGTCAACAGCAGTGCTGATGCCAATGAGGCATCTCCACCATATCGTCTCAGGAAAACCGCCCCAAGAATAGCGGGCGGCATGGCAGCCAGCAGAACCAATACCTCTTTCCAGAGTACAGGAAAACCAAATCGGGTTGCGAGAAAGCTGGCAAGTATGGGTTTAGTGATTAATTTCAGGAGAATTACAATGGTCAGAGGTCCCATTATCTTGCCCAGGTGGGGGATCTTGAACATAAGGCCAACGGATAAAATGGCAAGCGGCGTCAGAGCCGAGGCTAATACATGGCATAGTTGGAATATCGGAGCCAGAAAGACATTCTCTTGACCGGGCAGTCGAAAGTGTCCCCAAAGAAGACCGAGGAGCAGTGCGAAGAATACAGGGGATTGAAAAAAGCCTAGGGACGACTTCCATTGTAGTTTTGGAGCTGATTCTTCTGAGCCAAAATAGGCCGCAAGAATGGGACCCAAAATGAAGATCGGATACCCAACGCCTATTTCTGAAATGAGAACCGCTTCACTGAGAGCTCCGGGTGTGTGCGGAAACATTTGCAAGATAATCGAATAACCCAGAAATGTTGAGGAACCAAATGCCGAGCAGAAGACAATGGCTCCCTGCTGCGCCTTGTTGAACTTCAACAAGACACTAACAATCCAGGCCAGAGCAATACAGAATATTTCCAGCCCTAACATGACCAGCGCCGGGGCTATTTGATCCAACCGAATTGATTGCTTGGCCAGACTCACGAAAATGATGGCCGGTAAACACAAGTCGGTAACGATGCGGGCAAGAGTCAGAGAATGTTCTTCTGTTAGTGTTCCTTTCCGTCGCAGCAGAAGGGCCAATGCATAAAGAAGAACGATGACGAGAATGGAATTTATAAGATAATGAAAAACCTGCATAAATCCGCCTCCTTACTTATGCCATTCGTGTTCAGTAGCTGCCGAAGCTAGTCCGCTGGAACATGGAGGTCAGCTTTCTTCGAGATTCTGGAGGGACGTTCCAGATTCGTCTTTCGCGCCCCTTCTGGCGGTGGAATCCGTCCGGAGGCGAGATAAGACGTGGAATCCGATCGCCCGCCGCCTCT
>JAYRWF010000471.1:0-10550 GCA_041918195.1 Anaerolineales bacterium | reverse complement strand
TGATCGTCAAGGTGGTATCGTCTGGCCAGTTGAATTCAGCGCTTGGGATAGCATCAGATTCGAAAGCGCCTTCAACTGAAGCCTGATCCATCGGCTGGTTGAAATACAGGCGGATTGCGCCGTCCAAGGCGAGTTCAACACCGGGTGGCGGATCAATTTCAACCAGGGCAGGAGGTAGAATGCGTTGGGTTGGCGTTGGTTCGGGAGGCGGTGTAGAGCTGGCAGTTTGGGTTGCCTGGCCGTCCGGCGGGTTTGAATTGCCGGTAAAGGGTAGGGCGCAGGCCAGGCTGACCATGACGAGGATCAAAGGCAGTCCGAAAATAACCTTGTTTCTGTTTTTCATTCTACCCAGGATAAGGCTAGACATGCGCACCTCCATCACGTAATAAGGCAGCAAGGGTGGTCAGGCTCCCTGAAAAGGATTATACTACCAAGGAGTGGATAGATTTTGTCCGAAATTCTTCGGTTGGTAAACTTTGGTAAAATTAATAATCTGTATCGAGGTATTCAAATGAGCGATATGTCAATCACCCACCGGAGAAGCAATCCGGAAAGCTCGCCTTCAATTGGAACCCAGGTCGTTTACGCCTTGGGTTTGGGCGGCGTTTTGTTTGCTATGATCCTGGCGGTGATCCTGACCGGTTTCAATTTTTACCACGCCGGGCGGATTTATCCTGGCGTATGGATGAGCGGTATCAATCTTTCCGGCCTGACTCCTGAGGAAGCTGTTGCCAGGCTGGAAGGGCGGCTGAGCTATCCCCAGACTGGCAAGATCGTTTTTCGCAGTGGTTCCGATGTCTGGATAGCCCGTCCGGCAGATCTGGGCCTGGCAGTAGATGTCCGGTCCAGTGCAGAAGCGGCTTATCGCTTCGGCCGGCAAGGCAATACTTTTCAGCGAATGATAGAGAAATTGGATGCTCTCTACGCCGGTCAAGGTTTATCGCCGCTACTGGTTTACGATGAACGCCAGGCGCGTGCTTTTCTAGGCGGAATTGCTGCCCAAATAAATCGTCCAACCGTAGAAGCTGCTTTAGATATTCAGGGAACGAACGTCAGCGCTAAGCCGGGCCAGGTCGGTCGCCAGGTTGACCTGCCAGCTACGCTCCAGCCGTTGGCGGCTCAGCTCAGCAGCCTGACCGATGGTCTGGTTGAGCTGGTCGTGGTGGAGACCTCGCCTGAGATTTTGGATGCCAACCAGGCAGCCGAGCAGGCGCGCGCCATCCTCAGCGCGCCGCTGGTGATCGAGGTTCCAGATGCTCAACCTGACGATCCTGGTCCTTGGGCGCTCCAGCCCGAACAGCTTGCTGAGCTTTTGGTTGTCGAGAAGGTCGATTCGCCGGAGGGTGCTCAATACCAGATTGGCTTGCGCAGTGGACCGCTGCGCAGATTCTTGGAAGATCAATCGGCTGGTCTTGCGCGTGAGCCAGAGAACGCCCGTTTTATATTTAATGATGAAACCGCTCAATTGGAAATTCTGCAGCCAGCGGTGATCGGCCGCTCACTGAACCTGGATGCATCATTAGAAGTCATTCAGACTCAAGTGATCCAGGGTGAGCATGCTGCGCAACTGACCTTAGATATCACTGCGCCGGATGTGACCAGTGATGCCACTGCCGAACAACTTGGGATTACCCAACTGGTCAGCTCGCACACTTCCTATTTTCGCGGCTCCAGCGCTGAGCGTATCCAGAACATCGAAGCCGCCGCGGCGCGCTTCCACGGTTTGCTGGTCCCTCCTGGAGCAGTGTTCTCGATGGCGGAGGCGATGGGCGATGTCAGCCTGGACACCGGCTTTGCCGAGGCCTTGATTATTTTTGGTGGGCGAACCATTAAAGGCGTTGGCGGTGGGGTTTGCCAGGTCAGCACAACTCTCTTTCGCACGGCCTTCCTCGGGGGATTCCCGATCGTGGAACGCTACCCTCATGCTTACCGGGTTGGCTATTACGAACAAACTGCCCAGGGTTGGGATGCCAATTATGCTGGCCTGGATGCAACCGTCTTTGTTCCCCAGGTGGATTTCAAGTTCAAGAATAATACCGATTCCTGGCTGTTAATGGAAACTTATGTTAATGCCAAGGCGGGCCGGCTCACCTGGAAGTTTTATTCCACCTCGGATGGCCGGGAAGTAACCTGGGATACCACCGGCCCGCAGAATATTGTTGAGCCAGAGGAGCCTATCTACGAGGAAAACCCAGAGCTGTCCGCTGGCGAGATCAAACAGGTGGATTGGGCTGCGGATGGTGCAGATGTTACGGTTACCCGGGTCGTCCGGCGGGGCGGTGAGGTCCTGTTTTCGGACACCTTTGTCACTCACTACCAACCCTGGCGTGACGTCTACCAATATGGTCCTGGCACTGATATTGATCGTAATCGAGATTAACTTGAAGGAGCTGCAATGATAAATAAAGACTTGCTTGAAATCTTACGTTGTCCGGTTTGTGTACGTGAAAGACAAGGCTTACTGGAGTATTACCGGGAAGCCTGGTTAATCTGCCTGGACTGTGGACGAAAGTATCCGATCCGGGAGGAAATCCCAGTGATGTTGATCGATGAAGGCGATAAATGGATCCAGGCTGATAAAGAAACTCTGCCAGTTCCCCCGCCGGCAGAGTAATCTTCGTTCATCCTTTCCAGACCCATAGCCACCATAAAGCCATCATTAAAAAGCCCAAGCCTAGGCGGGCAACCATGGAAAGCCCCCATCCGGCAGTTAAGCCGGTGAGGGCTTTCCAGGCTTTATTCCAATCCTTCAAACGAATGTACTCGACCAGCAAGATTGCCAGCGGCGCGGCGATGATTCCACCGATGGGTGGGAAGAGCAGCGTGCCAAGCACCCCAGCCGCCAGCGCGACCAGAATCGCTGGCCAGGAAGCGCCGCCTTTGCGCGCCCCTAGGCCCATCATGAGGTTATCTGCTAGCGATCCAAGGATCCCCAGCAGGCTGATCACGACAAACAAGATGATCCCCAGGGTGCTGAAGGCATTGAAGGCGATCCCATAGCCCAGTGCGGCCATCCAGATTACCAACAGGCCCGGGAAGACCGGCACCAACAGCCCAATCAGTCCGACCAGCATAAACAACTGGACCAGACCTAGTACAATCCATTCCAGCCATTCAGTCAAGATCATACCTCCGGGCGGATGGTATCTACCCCGCCCATCCACGGGCGCAAGACTTCAGGGACCCGGATGCTACTATCGGCCAGTTGGTTATTTTCCAGGATGGCGATCAAGGTGCGCGGCATGCCAAGTCCCGAGCCGTTGAGGGTGTGTACGAAACGAACCCGTCCACCATCCGCTGGCCGGTATTTAATGTTCGCCCGGCGGGCCTGGAAATCGGTCACGTTCGAAACTGAGGAAACTTCTAGCCATTCCTGCTGCCCGGCTGCCCAGACTTCCAGGTCGTAAGTGATCGCTGAGCCAAAGCCGATATCACCAGTGCAGAGCTGCTTGACCCGGTAGGTAAAACCGAGTTGCCGGCAGGTCTCTTCAGCATCTTGGCGCATTTTTTCCAGCAGTGCGTTGGATTCTTCTGGCTTGCTGTACATGTACATTTCTACCTTGTCGAATTGATGGCCGCGTTTGATACCGCGTACATCTCGCCCGGCGCTCATCTTCTCGCGCCGGAAACAGGGCGTGTAGGCTGTGTACAGGCGTGGCAGGCTGGCTTCTTCCAGGATATCGTTCATGTGAAGCCCGGTCAGGGGGACTTCAGCGGTGGGTACCATCCACAAGTCTTCTTCATGATCCTTATACAGGTTATCAGCAAACTTAGGGAGCTGCCCGGCGCCAAACAAAGTCTCACCTTTAACCATGAAGGGGGTATATTTTTCAGTATACCCCTGGCGGATATGCAGGTCGAGCATGAAGGCGATCAGCGCTCGCTGCAGGCGTGCGCCAGCGCCACTCAGAACGTAAAAGCGTGAGCCAGTGATTTTTACGCCCTGTTCGAAATCGAGGATTCCAAGCGCCGGGCCCAGCTCACAATGCGGTTTTGGTTCAAAATCGAATTCGGGGAGCTCGCCGACCGTTTTGATGACCACGTTTTCCTCGTCATTCCGTCCGTACGGAGTGCGGGGATCGGGTAGGTTGGGAATGGTGGACTGAACAGCAGTTTGTTCAGCCTCGACTGCCCGCAGGTTTTCATCCAGCCCGGCAATGCGATCGCCGAGCAGGCGCATTGCCTCAATCCTGGCCTGGCGTTCGGCAGGGTCCTTGAGCCGTCCGACTTCTTTTGAGCCGGCGTTTCGCTCAGCCTTTAAGCCCTCAACTTCCTGAATCAACTGCCTGCGTTGCTCGTCCAGCTCGAGCAGCCGGTCAACCGGGGCCGGATCCATCTGGCGCGCCTGCATGGCCTTGCGAACCAGGTCAGGCTGTTCACGGATTAGATTTATATCAAGCATTGTGTACCTCCATTAGATCGCTGTTCTTCAAGGCAGAGGCCTGACTCTGCGCCGAAAATAATGAACCCCCTCGCCAAAGCAGGACGAGGGGGGCGCTCGTGGTGCCACCTGCATTTGCCCGGCTGCCTGGTCTGGAGTCCGGATCGAAGAGATTTTCTTCGACCGGTCCAAGGCTGCCTGGCCTTGACTGGGCGCTAACGGGCTCTGCCGGCCCTCTTACGTAAGCAGGTGATCCCTGCTACCCTGCGAGGGCAACCGCCCCGGTTGGGGCAGCGGAGGGGATTTCGTGGCCTGGATCTGCTGTCTTGCACTATCCGGCAGCTCTCTGGAAGGCAGGCCATTTACTTGTCTCCGCGTAGGTTGTTTGTGAACAGCGCGGATTATACCCGAACCTGAGTGACTGTCAAGTGAGCAACTGTGAATGCTGTCTCCGGGGCTATCCTTCTCTTTCGCGCAGGTGCGGGAAGAGGATAACCTCACGGATGTTCGGCGTTTCGGTTAGCAGCATAGTCAGGCGATCAATGCCCATGCCGAAGCCGCCCTGGGGAGGCATGCCATAGCGCATGGCGCGCAGGTAATCCTCATCCATTGGGTGGGCCTGTTCATCCTCTGGTTCATCCTCGCGACCCATTTCGGTAAAGCGTGCTTCCTGGTCGAGCGGATCGTTCAGTTCGGTAAAGGCGTTGCACAGCTCCATGCCGGCAATGAAACCTTCAAAGCGCTCGACTGTGTTCGGGTCGCCAGGTTTGCTCTTTGCCAGTGGTGAGATGTCGCGCGGGTAATCATAAAGGAAGGTCGGCTGGATTAAGGTTGGCTCCAGGTAATCACCCAGCATGCCATCGATCAGCTTACCGCGCGATGCTTTTGGATTGACCGGCAAACCTTTCCCCCGCATCGCGGCTGCCAGCGCTTCAGCAGTCGGATATTGGCGGATGTCGATGCCAGTGACCTGCAGCAGCCCCTGGTGTAAATCCATCCGCCGCCAGGGGGGATTGAGGTCGATTTCATGGCCTTCATAGGTGAAGATGCGCTGCCCGAGCACCTGGTCAGCCACATGGCAGATCATCTGCTCGGTCAGATCCATTACTTGCAGGTAATCGGCATATGACCAATAAAATTCCAGTTGGGTGAATTCCGGGTTGTGGGTGCGGTCCACGCCTTCGTTGCGGAAATCACGCCCGATTTCATAAACCCGTTCAAACATGCCGACTGTGAGGCGTTTCAAGTACAGCTCAAAAGAGATGCGCAGGTAAAGCTGTTGTTTGAGCTGGTTATGGTAGGTGGTGAATGGTCGCGCAGCCGCACCGCCATAGATTGGCTGGAGCACGGGGGTTTCAACTTCCAGGAAGTCGTGGCTGTCAAGAAATTCACGCAGCGCTCGGGTGATCTTCGCCCTTGTGCGGAAGATTTCGCGTACTTCAGGGTTGATTGCCAGGTCGGCGTAGCGCTGCCGGTAACGTACCTCTGGCTCTGCCAGAGTGGCATGCCGGACCAACTCGCCATCAACCATCTCATCCTTGGCGGCTGGCAGCGGGGTAATCGCTTTAGCCAGGATCCGGAAGGAGCTGACCCGTAGGGTAATCTCCCCGGTGCGAGTCCGGAAGACGACGCCGCTGGCCTGGATGAAATCGCCCAGGTCGAACGCCTGGCTGAACAGCTCCATCAATTCCTGTCCGAGCTCGTTGACGCGCAAGAAGAGCTGAATCCGCCCTGCCCCGTCTTCAATGTGGGCGAAGGTGATCTTGCCCATTGGGCGCATCGAACGCAGCCTGCCGGTTAAAGTGGCAGGGCCCCATTCCGCCTGGCCCTGGGCTTCGGCAGCCTCGAAGTTTTGAATGGCCTCCAGGCTGGTGTGCGTGCGCTCGGCCCGGGTCGGAAAAGGCTCGAAACCCTCGGCGCGCAGCGCTTCCAGTTTCTCCAGACGAATTTTTTCGAGATTGTTGTATTGGTAGGTCATTGAATTATTCCTTCCGAAAATGCGCTCTCCCGGGCAAATAAAAACCCCGCGCAGGAAAACCATGCGCGGGGCTGTTGTGCAAGCCCCAGTTCAATCAACCTTCAAGATTTTTACATAGAAGGAACCACCTGGGGCGTCAACTTTGACCTGGTCGCCAGCGCGATGGTCCATTAGCGCTCGCCCGAGGGGTGATTCGTTCGAAATCCGGCCTTCGCGAGGATTGGCCTCGGCAGGGCCAACAATCGTATAGGTCTCGGCAGGATTTTCGCCTTCTTGAATAGTTACTTTGGCTGCTACCTGGACGACGTCGCGGTGTCCACCCTCATCAATGATGCGGGCATTGGCAAGTAGCATCTCGAGCTCCTGGATCCGTCCTTCGACGAAGGCTTGTTCATTTTTCGCAGCTTCGTATTCGGCGTCTTCAATCAACTCACCGCCTTCCATGGCTTCATGCAGGCGTTGAGCGACTTCCTGGCGCTTGACGTTGCGCAGGTGATCGAGTTCCTCTTGTAACTTTTGGTACCCATGTCGGGTTAGATAAGATGGCGGCATGTCCTGTTCCAGTCGCTCTCGATGTTAAAATCGCTCCCAAGGAGCGAGTTTCCGGATAAAACTTCCACAAATTATGTAAGGGAAGGCGGCGTTTTCGAACTTGTTGCCCTGTTCATCTCCGCCGCGGGCGAGATTCTAACATGAATTGATAAGGAATGCAAGTTTAGTCGTGGGTAGGCCCAGAGCGAGTCAGGTTGAGCGCCCGGATTTCGACCCAGGCTGGGGCCGAATTTTCCAACAGTCCCCAACCCAGCTTTCCCTCAGGGGTCCAGGCGGCATATTGGTTATCCACCCAGATCACCAAACCCAAACGGTTGCGAGGGGGGTGGCTGGATTCGAATAGCTTTTTGCCATCGACCAGAAATACAACCTTTTCTGTTTGCCATTCGATCCGGTAAGTATGCCATTCTGTCGGATCTTCCGCTACAGTCCAGGCTTCCTGATGAATTGCACGGCGTGCTACCTTGCGCATCCAACGGCCTGTCAAACGGGCAAGCAGGAGTGGCGTGAGCAGTCCGGCGCTGATAATCCAGGCTGCCGAGTAAGCGGGTGAGCGGAAGGTCATTGCCAACCAGCCGCTTCCTGGCTGGTCATCCCGAATCGAAAGATGGTTAGGTGAAGCAGCGAAAAAGAACCAGGCTACATTGGGCAGGCATGGTAGTCGCAATGGGCTAGCGCCGCCCAGCCGCCCCAGGCTGAATGGGTCATTCCACAAGCCGAACCCCCAGGTTCCTGGATGCAGACAGTTGGATGCGCGCGCCTGAAGCTCCAGGGTGAAAAGCGGCTGGTGGGGAAAAGCTGCCCTACGCAGAGCTTGATAATCGTCCAGTTGCGCCAACCGGTAGCGACCGGCTGGCCCGGCAGGTATTTCCAACCGGAAGGATCTTTCGTCCATCCAGGTGACCTGTGAGCCAGGCGTCAGTCGAGATTGTAGGGTTGGCATGTCGGCTATGATAACATGCCGCGCCCAGCCCTGCCAGGCTGCAGGTCGGGAAACCGGTTCAGAAAGCATTCTTGTTGTATAATCGGGGCGAGGTATATATGGAAATTAATTGGTACGGACATTCATGCTTCCGGCTTACTGAGCGTGGTTTTGCTACGGTAGTTACCGATCCATATGATCATCGGACAGCCGGTTATAACCCTTTGAAAATAAAAGGGGATATTGTTACGATCAGCCATGACGCCCCGGGCCATAATTTTGCCGCGGGGGTGAAAGGAAAAAATCACCTGATCACCGGCCCGGGCGAGTTTGAAATTGGTGGGGTGTTTATCACCGGTGTGCAGACCAATGGGCAGACAAAAAAAGGCACCGAAGAGCTGCGCAACACGCTGTATGTCTTTGATTTCGACGGAGTGACTGTCGCTCATCTCGGCGACCTGAGCCGGGTACCCAGCCAGACCGAGATCGAAGCTCTGGGAAATGTACACGTCGCCTTGGTGCCGGTTGGTGGCGGCGGTAGTCTGAATGCTGCCAAGGCCGTTGAGGTGGTCAGCCTGCTGGAGCCGGGGATTGTGATTCCAATGCATTATGGCACTGCGGACAGCCTGATTAAGCTTGCCCCGGTTAGCAAATTCCTCAAAGAAATGGGGTTGGGAGAGATCGAGCCTGTGGCATCCTTAAAGGTGGGTCGGGGCAGCGTGCCAGAAGAAACGCGGGTAGTGGTCTTAAGCTACGAAAAAAATTCCCAGGGCGCCTGAGTTTTCCTGGCGGCTGGTTGATCTGAAGCAGCAGGTCTATTCTAGGCAGGAGTAAAAAGCCGTGGCAGTCAAATTATTAATGACATGGGATATTCTTCCTGGACGGGAGCAGGAATATTTTGAGTTCATCGTCCGGGATTGGATTCCAGGTCTGCAGCGCTTGGGAATGGAACCCAGTGACGCCTGGTTTACCATGTATGGAAGCCGGCCGCAAATAATGACCTCGGTTCAGGCACCCAACCTGGGTTCATTGCAAGATACCCTGGCACTAGCGGACTGGAAAGAGATAACGCAACGCCTTTTGGAATACGTAGAAAATTTTGACTACAAGGTGGTCCAGGCGCGTAGTGGGTTTCAAATGTAAAGCGCCTGTCAGAGTGATCCTGGTTGGAAAATTCTCCCTCGTTTGCTGCTGATTTGCTTGCCTGGTATCGAGACCAGGCCCGCGAGCTTCCCTGGCGCGGGCATCCTGATCCCTATGCGGTGTGGGTCTCCGAGATCATGCTCCAGCAGACCCGGGTTGAGACCGTCCTGCCATACTTCAAGCGGTGGATGGCGTCCTTCCCAACTATTGAAGCGCTGGCGCAAGCTGATCCACAGCTAGTACTGTCTGCCTGGGAGGGGTTAGGATATTACAGTCGGGTGCGCAACTTGCAGCGCGCCGCTCGTATCCTGGTCGCTGATCATGAGGGTCAACTGCCGGGCGATGTGCAGCGCCTGCGCCAGTTGCCTGGGATCGGCCGTTATACCGCCGGGGCGATTGCCTCGATGGCCTTTGGGATGGATGAACCAGCCCTGGATGGAAACATTCGGCGGGTGCTGGCACGTCTGTTCAATCTCGACCTGCCAGCCCGATCGCCGGCTGGTGAGCGGCGCTTGTGGGAACTTGCGCACACTCATCTGCCTCCTGGGCAGGCTGGCAATTACAACCAGGCCATGATGGACCTGGGCGCTTCAATTTGCACCCCACGTTCGCCAAACTGCCTCGAGTGCCCAATAAAAAGCTTCTGCCAGGCGTTTGCCCTGGGAGTCCAGGAGCAGCGGCCGGTACTGGCTGCCCGACCAGCAATCCCCCATTACAACGTCACTGCAGCGGTGATCCTTCAAAATAACCGTCTGTTGATTACCCAACGGCCGCCGAATGGGCTGTTGGGTAGCTTGTGGGAATTCCCAGGTGGCAAGCTTTTGCCAGGAGAAGACCTGGGGGAGTGTTTAACGCGTGAGATCCTGGAAGAATTGGGCGTGGCCATCCAGGTTGGAGGTGCTTTTGGCGTTTACCGTCATGCCTATACTCACTTCAAGGTCACCCTGCACGCTTTTTGCTGCTCAATCGTAGATGATCAGTTGCCCCAAGCGCTGCAAGTCCAGGACTTGCGATGGGTCAGCCCGGCTGAGCTGGTCAGTTATCCGATGGGCAAGATTGACCGTCAAATTGCTGCCCGCCTGGTAGAATCCACCCTCAAGGAGCAAGAGCCATGCTGATTGTTGATGCTCATGAGGATCTGGCCTACAATATGTTGACGTTTGGGCGTGACTACACGCGCTCAGCTATGGAAACCCGCCGTCTGGAGGCGCAAACTTTTCCGCCGATCCAGGCAGAAGAGACTCTCTTGGGTTGGCCGGAATACCAGGCTGGGCAGGTGGCGCTTATATTTTCCACCTTGTTTGCCACCCCGGCTCGCCTGCGTTCTGGGGAGTGGGATCGCCTGGCCTACCAGGATATCCCCCAGGCCAATCGCCTCTACCGCCAACAGGTCGATGTGTACCAGCGCCTGGCGGATGAGCATCCTGATCTGTTTCTGCTAGTGCGTTCAACAACTGATTTACAGGTCGTCCTGAACGGCTGGCAAGAGCGCAGTGAAAAAAATCCTCCACCGGTTGGCCTGGTCATTTTGATGGAGGGTGCCGAAGGGGTCCGCTCGCCAGCGGAATTAGAAG
>JAYRWF010000470.1:0-2519 GCA_041918195.1 Anaerolineales bacterium | reverse complement strand
CCTACGAAGCGCCGCGTATTCGCTTTACCTTGGTGGATGGTGATAGTGGGGAAAGCTTCCCAAGCTGGGTGGTGCGTGAGAAACGTTACATCTATGGCCTGAAGAATTGGTATAACGCGCGTGGCCTGACGCCCGGTAGTCTGATCCGAGTCAAGCGAGGTAAGAAGCCTGGCGAGGTTATTCTTAAGACGGAACATCGCCGGGCTAATCGCGAATGGATGCGCACCGTGCTAGTTGGCTCGGATGGCGGGGTGGTCTTTGCGATGCTTAAACAATACACCACCACTACCTTTGATGACCGGATGGCGATTGCGGTCCCAGATGTTGAAGCTCTTGACCAAGTTTGGGCGCGCAGCGGCCGTGAGAACCAGCCGCTTGATCGCATTATCCTGGCCATGGTGCGCGAACTCTCCAAGCTCAATCCACAGGGACACGTCCACGCCATGGAACTATATGCCGCGATCAATGTGATCCGGCGAGTCCCGCCGGGTCCGATCCTGGCGATTTTAGCCAACCATCCTGACCTCACTCACGTTGGCGATTTACATTTCCGCCTGGCTGAGATCGATTATTGAGAGCAGGGTAAGGATTGATTTTGGTCGAGTTTGCTCGGTTATTTTGTGCGGGAGGCCTATGGTCACTGAAGTCAAGCGAATGAGTCTGGTCAAGCCAACGCTGCAAACCTGTTATCATATTGACTTTGATTGGTGGCAGAAAAACGACCGCGATTGGCACGTATACTTGCGTAATTACCTGTGTAAAGAACACCAGGCAGCCTTTGCTTCGGCTTCCGAGTCAGTCCAAATTGATTGGGTTGATCCCAACAGCGCCGAAATTACCCAGGTCGACGGGCTGCAGCATGTCTTGATTATTCATTGCGCCAAGCAGCCGGATTTCATCACCCAGCAAACCGCGTTGGTCGATGCCATTTTTCGCATCTTCCTGGCAAACGGCAACCAGCCGCTTTCTTCGGAAGATCTGGCGAAGACCCTTGGCCGGCCAGCCCAGACGATTTTACGCACTCTTTCTGGCGCGCATGTCTTGCAAGGCATCCGGATCGCAACGGGTTGATCGAAAAATGCCCCCGTAGCTCAATGGACAGAGCAGTAGCCTTCTAAGCTATTGGTTGTGGGTTCGAATCCCGCCGGGGGCGCAGACGAACTGAATGGAGATAGCAGGTTGAACTTACGCTCGCCGCTTTGGCGGCCTCCCACTGACGTATATGAAACCGAAGATGTCTTTGTGGCGCGGGTTGAGATTGCCGGGATGCGAGATGAGGATTTTACGATTGAGCTGGATGGGCGTGATTTGTTGATTCGCGGCGTCCGGCCTGAACTGTCTGGATCCGCCAACCTTACTGGGGCGCGTGCCTATCACCAGATGGAAATTCGTTTTGGCGAGTTTAGCCTGGAATTTGAGCTTCCAGGCGGCGTGGTCGCCGAAGGGGTCCAGGCAATTTACGAGAATGGTTTCCTGGTGGTGACGCTGCCTAAAGCGCGCCCTCGCCAGATATCGGTTGAAGAATTGGATTAAGAATTTACATGCCAGCATCGCGTTGGAATTCAAATTTACTCGAAATGCTCAATTGGCTGATTGAAAAGGATGAGCTTGCCAGCCTGGAAGAGTTGCTTTTAAGGCCGATTATTCCGCATGTCATTCAAACCAGCGAGTTCGGTGGGGAAGACGCTGAATCGACCGGCGGAGAAGATAGCCAGATTCCCCAGGTGCTGCCGATTCTGCCCCTGCGAGGGGTGGTGGTGTATCCGCAAACCGCTGTACCGCTAACAATTGGCCAGGCTCGTTCGATCCGCCTGGTGGATGTTGTTATGGCCGGTGATGAGCGCCTGATTGGGCTGGTGACATCGCGCAACCCGGAGCTGGAATCGCCCGAGCCGGAAGATTTGTACTCGGTTGGCACAGTCGCTATGGTCCACCGGATGTTCCGGACACCCGATGGCACTATCCGGATGGTGGTGCAAGGCCTGGCGCGTTTTCAATTGGGCGAATTTTCCCAAACGGAGCCCTACCTACGGGCAGAGATCCAACTCCGCCCCGAGCTGGTTGAGACCGGCCTGGAACTTGAGGCCCTGGCCAGGAATGCGCGTGACCAGTTTGAGCACATCGCTGAGATGATACCCTCGATCCCGCGCGAATTGGTTGCATCTGTGGTCTCCCTGGAAGATCCGCTTCAGATTGTTTACACGATTTCGAACTTCCAACGTATGGAGCTAAAGGACGCTCAGGAACTACTTGAGCTGGATGCGGCCTCGGAGAAGCTCCTAAAGCTGATTAGCTTGCTGGCTCATGAGGCGGAGGTGCTGGAGATTGGGCAGAGGATTCAGAACGAGGCTCGCTCCGAGATCGAGAAAGTCCAGCGCGAATATTTCCTGCGTGAGCAGCTTAAAGCTATCCAGCGTGAGTTGGGAGAAAATGACGAGCAGACGGTCGAAGTAGAAGAGTTCCGCCAGAAGATTAACACTGCCCAAATGCCCGAGGAGGCGGAAAAACAGGCCCGGCGT
>JAYRWF010000469.1:0-13296 GCA_041918195.1 Anaerolineales bacterium | reverse complement strand
GAAGCGGGCCTGGAATAGCTTTAAGAAGCTCTCGCCATGCGAGGTGTGATCCAGGCCAGAACCGTAACGGCGCTGCAGGCTGTCCAACTGGCCGAGATAGGGGGAACGGGCCAGGTCGGCAGCCAGTTTGGAGCGCTCCTGGTATTCTTCATCAACGGCTCTTAGATCCGCCTCCAATTCCTGCTGCAACTTGGCTATGCGCCGGGCGTAACCAAAGAAGTCCTCGGCGCGCAGGAAAAAGCCCTTACGGGTTCGTTTGGTCCAGGCCAGGCGCAGGTGAAGCGCCAGGCGGCGAACAGAGGCCAGGGTTTGGTCGCGGCCGAGGTCTTCGCTGCCGACGACGATCGAGTTGGCAGCGCAGGCAATTGCCTCGAGCAAGGTTGATTTCCCGGAGCCGTTTTCACCGACCAGAAAGGTCATCGGGCTGGCGAATTCCAGCCGGTCGAGCGCCTGGATGACGGGCACATTGAAAGGGAAGCCGGCTTGCGGGCCTGGGAGATCTTTGAAGGCGAGGGCGGTCAGGTGGAGCATTGGATGGTCGAGGGGGTAAGAGGCGGGCTGATTTTGGTCAGACAGTAAAACGGTCTAAGTCGACCTGCGGGAAAGGTGCTTTTGTGAAGGTTTTACCGGGAGCGGTCAGCGGGCGGGTCAGGTCGAAGCCCAGTTTGGTAGTGTAGTGGGTACCGGCTTCGGCGCTGGGGTCCAGGCTGGAGCCTGGCTCGCGCGCTTTGATTACCAGGTCTGCATCGCCCTGGAAGCGGGTCGCCATGGCCCATTCGACTTCGAGCGGGTCGTAGATATTGATATCTGAATCGACCACAAAAACGTGCTTGCAGGAACGGTGACCGTCGAAGGCGGCCTGGATGGCTTTCTTGCCATCGTCTTCGTGCTGTTTGTCGATCTGCACGACGGCATGCAGCCAGGAACAGCCGCCGGGGGTAATGTTAACATCCAGGCAGCGCACGACCTGGTTAACTTTCTTGAAAATGGTCGGCTCGCGCGGCATGCCCATCAGCAGTTTGTGCTCCAGGCGACCGGGCAGGAGCGCCTGCCAGATGGCATCATGGCGATGGGTGATGGCTTTAACCTGCAGGACCGGTTCCTGTCGGATGACATCCTGGGTCTCGGTCAGGTCAACGAAGGGACCTTCGGCGTGGCGGCGGTCGAGGGTTACGATGCCTTCCAGGATAAATTCGGCCTCGGCTGGGACGTAAACATCGACTGTGTGAGCTTTAACCACCTGGAGCGGCTCGAGGGCGTTGGCGATTTCCAACTCATCGACGCCAGGTACGACAGAAGTGGCGGCAGCGGCCAGGACGTTGGGGGCGTTGCCGATGCAGACAGCGACCTCCACCTGGCCGAGCTCGCTGAGGTAGGCGTCGAAATGCCTGCCGCGCACTACTCGAACGGCCAACTCGGCCGGTGAGAACTGCATACAGCGGTGGAAATCGAGGTTCTGGCCAAGGCGTGGGTGGCGAGCAGCGAATACGCCAGCGCTGATATACCGGCCGCCATCTCCCAGGCAGTGGAGCAAGATTGGCAGGAGGTCCAGATCCGGGGTATCGATGATTACTTCCTGACAGGGCGCCTGGGCAACAATTTCGGGCGGAGAGCGGCGGTCGATAGCCTGGGCCAGGAAAGGGATGATCTCCTGGACAGTGATGCCGAAGTAGTCAGCAAAGCTAGCCTTGCTGCAGAACAGATTGCCAGCGACTCGAAAAGGGGATTCTTGAATCTGGTGAAACAGGACCGGGGCGGGTTCGAGCTGTTTGAGCACCCCGGCGATTTCATACTGTTTCGAGATTGGCGCAGTAATTTCAACCAGCGCACCGCGCTCCTGAAGACGTTGCAGGTATCTGCGAAAGCTCATCTTGGCCTCTGGATGTTGGCTTGCCTGGAAAACCGGTGTGTTGAAATTATACCTTCTTCGACTTCCTGGCTATTCCCATTTTGAGATAACCTGGGTACAATCTCTGATAGATATTGTTTTGTTGTTTGCGAAGAATACTATGCACCCCACACACTCAAAAATCCGGATTATCCTGGTTGACCCCGACCGCGCTGCACAGGAGAAACTGCGTGCGGCGCTGGACCTGTCGCCAGTGTTGCAGTTTGTCGGCCAGGCGGCCGATAACCAGGAAGCCTCACAGCTTTGTCAGATGACCAACCCGGATGTAGCGCTGGTGAACCTGGCTGCGGCGGAGTTGGATGGGATCGGTGTGATCCGCTGGCTGGCGCACCAGTGGCCGCAAATGACGGTGCTGGCATTATCGAATGCGGAAGCGGAAGAGCGCTTGCGGAATGCACTGGATGCCGGCGCGGCGGGTTACCTGCCAGCTGACGCTGCCCCCGAGGCGCTGGCTGGGACGATCGAACATGTTATTGAAGCCCGGCGCAGCGCGGCGCGCCCTTTGGCCGTCCTGCCGCCAAAGCCGGCGCCGAAAGCAGAGCCGGTCCCGGTCGCCAGCCGGCGGACTACCGAGCTGGTTGAGGCGGCCCGAATCCAGTCTAGCTTGCTGCCGGCCGAACCGCCAACCATACCGGGCTGGGAGATCGCGGTCCGGCTGCAGCCAGCACGTGAGACTTCGGGCGATTTTTATGACTTCCTGCCGCTAGAATACGGCAAGTATGGGTTGGTGATCGGGGATGTGTCTGATAAGGGGTTGGGAGCGGCCTTGTTCATGGCGATGACCAGCACCTTGTTCCGCACCTTCGCTGCTCGCCAGCCAAGCCTGCCGGGCCTGACCTTTAGCCAGGTGAACGAGCGAATCCTGAGCGACTCGGGCGGGAGCAGCTTTGTAACCTGCTTTTATGGCGTGTTGGAGCCGGATACGGGCCGGATGCGGTATGTCAATGCCGGGCATGTGCCGCCGCTGCTGGTCAGCGCCCAAAAAAGCAAGACAATTGACCGGCTGGGGCGGACGGGGATGGCGTTGGGGGTGCTGAAGGATGCTGCCTGGCAGCAGAAGCTGGTCCGGTTTGTGCCGGGTGATTACATGCTGTTTTATACCGACGGAATCCTGGAAGCTGAAAATGCGAAAGGCGATTTTTATGGCGAGCAGCGTCTGGCTCAAACAGCACGGCAGCAGTCTGGCGCACCGGCTAAGGTGATTCTGGAAGCAATCCTGGCGGATGTGATCCGCTTCAGCGACAATGGGCCGTTCAATGACGACGTGGTACTGATGGTGCTGAAAAAGAAGCCTTAGCTCTCTCGTATGAACTATTCGATTGTTGCCACCCTGGGGCCGGCCAGCAGTGAGCCGGCAATCTGGCAGGCGCTGCTGGCGAGCGGGGCGACCGGTTTTCGCCTGAATACTTCTCACTTAACGTTTCCTGAGCTGATGGGCTGGCTGGAACGATTGGTTCCCTTTTCACAGGCTGCAGCGCCTCCACCGGCAATTGTCCTGGATTTGCAGGGTAGCAAATGGCGCCTGGGGAGATTCCCGGCAGGGGCGCTGGCCGAGGAACAGGTGGTGGAGCTTGTCTTAGCCGAGACCAGCCCGATGGTCAAGGTATTGCCGGTGCCGCACGCCGATTTTTTCCAGGCTGCCCCGCTCTCAAGCGGTGAGATCGTCCTGAATGACGCGAAAATCCGGCTGGTCCTGGAGAGGGTTGGTGAAACGCAGCTAACCGCCAGGGTGGTGCAGGGCGGGGAGATTGCGGCACGCAAGGGGATCACCTATTCGGCCAGCGCGCACCGCCAGGAGCGGTTGAATGAACAGGACCGGGAGATCCTGGCGCAGACGCGCGGGATTGAACCCCTGCAGTACGCCATTTCTTACGTGCGTGATGGGCTCGAAATGGCGCATTACCGAGCGGGGATGGACGAGCTGAAGCTGATCGCCAAACTGGAGCGCAGACCTGCGCTGGAGGCTGCAGTGGAAATCGCCAGGATCGCGGATGAAGTCTGGCTGTGCCGGGGCGACCTGGGGGCGGAGCTGGGTCTGAAAGGGATGGCGGAAGCGGCGGCGCAGTTCTCGGGCATGTTGGGAGGGCTGAAAGCGCCGACGTTGCTGGCCGGCCAGGTGCTCGAGCATATGACCAGCTGTGCCACGCCAACCCGTTCAGAAATTTGTTGTATTTATGATGCACTCGAGCACGGCTATCAAGGGGTCGTGCTTTCGGACGAGACGGCAATTGGTCGATACCCGGTGGAAAGCTGCCGGGCGGCGGCGTTATTTCGGGGGTAGCTTTGGCAAAATGAAACTATGCCATTTGAGGTAACTTCGGGGCAGAGACTCGGAGCGATTAGCTTTCGGTGATAGAATCCTTTTAATAAATTAGACAGATACGAATCAGGAGAAAATACCTATGTCCACTCTACATGAATTGTTCCCTGCCGGTGTGATTGTCGGAAACCAGGTGCAGGAATTGTTTGCTTTTGCCAAGGCAGGCGGTTTTGCGCTGCCGGCGGTGAACTGCACGGGAACCAATAGCGTGAACGCCGCTTTGGAAACTGCTCGAGATATGGATAAGCCGATCATCGTCCAGTTTTCTAACGGCGGTGCGGCATTCTATGCCGGAAAAGCCTTGAGCAACGACGGTCAACGCGCCAGCATAGCTGGCGCAATTGCTGGGGCGCAGCATGTCCATCACCTGGCGGAGCTATATGGCGTCCGGGTGCTGGTACATACCGATCACTGCGCCAAGAAGCTGCTGCCGTGGGTTGACGGCTTGCTGGATGCTGGAGAGGTGCATTATAAGAAGTTCGGCAAACCCCTATTTAGCTCGCACATGCTTGATCTGTCTGAAGAGCCGCTTGTGGAGAATATCGAGATCTGCAAGCGCTACCTGGAGCGGATGAGCAAGATGGATATGACGCTTGAATTTGAGCTGGGCGTCACCGGAGGGGAGGAAGACGGGGTGGATAATACTGGCGTCAGCAGCTCCCGACTGTATACCCAACCTGAAGAAGTGGCTTACGCGTACGAAGAGTTGATGAAAGTCAGCCCACGCTTCACCATTGCGGCGGCCTTTGGGAATGTGCATGGCGTCTACAAGCCGGGTAATGTCAAGCTCCGCCCGGTGATCTTGCACAACTGCCAGGAATATGTACAGCATAAATACGGCACCGCCGACCGGCCACTCAACCTGGTCTTCCACGGCGGCTCTGGCTCTACCCTGGAAGAAATCCGTGAGGCGGTCTCTTACGGGGTGGTGAAGATGAATATCGACACCGACCTGCAGTGGGCGCTATGGGAAGGGATTAAGAACTACTACGTAAAGAACGAGGGTTATCTGCAGGGGCAAATAGGCAACCCGAAGGGCCCGGACGAGCCGAATAAGAAGTTTTATGACCCGCGCGCCTGGCTGCGAGCTGGAGAGGAGACCTTCAAAGCGCGCCTGCGCCGCTATTTTGAAGAATTGGATGCTTCTGGTAAATGAGATAGTGTAATCATAATGGGCTGTCCAAAAAGAGAATTTGGACAGCCCATTATTTGTTTAAAGTGTGGGCCCGGCAGGATTCGAACCTGCGACCAAGCGGTTATGAGCCGCGCGCTCTGCCGCTGAGCTACGGGCCCGTTAAATTGTTAATTTGGGATTGTTGATTGATGCTTTCTCAATCTTCAATTCCAGAGCGGGCGATGGGACTCGAACCCACGAATATCAGCTTGGAAGGCTGATGCCTTACCACTTGGCGACGCCCGCATGAAGCAGTGCTTTCGATCCAGCGGAAGATATTTTACCACACTGACATAGAAAGCAATTCCTTGATTCTTGCCAACTATCAAAAGCGTTTTTGCCGTTTTGGATAGGGTTGGAAAGGGGTGCGTGGCTCCTGACTGAACCAGGTTCCGGCCTGATCCAGGTGGGAGAGGGAACGCAGGATTTCGTAAGTAACCCAGCGAGCAACCTGAGGGCGGGCGGGGTATTCCCACAGGCCGTAAGGGCCCTGCTGGCTGCGGATGAAGTCGAGCAGGCTGGCGAGGCGCTCATCTTCGACCGGCGCACCGACCTGACTGCACAGGCTAAGGATCAGGGCCAGGTCGTGACGAGCGAAGAAGGTCAGAAAGCCGCGCGGGGCCTCGGCGCCGACCAGGCGAGCGACCTCGTAGCCGAGGGCAGCTTCTTCGTAGGTTTCGCGTCCAAGGAGCAGGTCGAGGGCGCGGCGAGCTTCGGCGCTGCTCCGGCGCTGGGGGTGCAATGCCAGGCAGAGCAGGGCAGCGGTGGTGTTGGAACGGCAACCCCAGCGCGAATGAGCCAGGCGGCGATAGCCGGCTACGCCGCGATAGACTCCCCAGGCGATGCCGGTAGGCCAGGCGCCATCGGGCAGGCGCTGCTGCAACAGCCATTCGTAAGCACGCTCGCTGCAGGGGTCCTGGGCATAACCAACAGCGGCCAGGCCGCGCAAGGGCAGGGCGGTCTGGAGCGGGACCAGGGCGGTGGTATCCTGGCTGGCGGGCGAATCGCCCTCGTCGAGGTCGACATCCATGGGCAGCGGCCAGGAGCCGTCGGAACGTTGTTGGGCAAACAGGTAGGCTGCGCCGTTTTCGAGCGCTGGATGCTGGCGGTCGAAACCGAGATAGCCCAGGCGGGTGAGCGCAAAAGCAGTGGATAGGACCTGGCTGCCGCCGAGGCCGCCCTCGGCCAATCCGGAGGGCTTCCAAGAGCCGTCCGGTTCCTGGAGAGTGAGCAGGGTAGTTACCAGCGGATCGCTGGCGCGCAGCCCGGCCAGCTCCTGTACCTCAGGATGGTCTTCCGGGAAACCGAACAAATGGCGCAAGACCAGCCAGCGCAAGCAGGGGGATGGATCGGTGAGGAGCAGTGGAAGCCAGGTCATCCGGAGGCCTCCAGGATCGGGCGCAGATAAGGGGCGATTGGCGTGCTCCCAGCGGCTATTTGCTCGGGCGTCCCGCTGGCGATCACTCGCCCGCCATCTGGGCCGCCGCCCGGGCCGAGCTCGACCAGCCAATCGCAGGCACCCAACAGGTGGGGGTGGTGCTCGACGACCAGGACGGACCCACCGGCCTCGACCAGGGTTTGGAGGACGCCAACCAGGCGCTGGACATCCTGCAAGTGCAGCCCGACTGACGGCTCGTCGAGCAAGTACAGGCTATCTGCTGTTGGCGCGCGAGTGAGCTCCTGGGCGATTTTCAGGCGCTGGGCCTCACCGCCGGAAAGGGCATGGCCGGGCTGGCGCAGGACCAGGTAACCCAGCCCAACCTGGCGAGCTGCAACAAGCGGGCGAGCGAGGCGCTCGTCATCCCCAAACAACTCAAAAACCTGGTCAATGGTCAGGCCAAAGACCTCGGGCAGCGACCAGCCCTTCAGGCGAACCTGCCAGGCTTCGGGAAGACAGCCAGAACCCTGGCAGGTTTCGCAAGGCAGGTGGACATCGGGCAGGAAGACCATATCCAGGCTGATCACGCCTCTTCCTTTGCAGGCCGAACAGCGCCCGGCAAGTCGGGCTTCGGTCAAGCCGAGGGCTTTAGCGTCTGGGCTGGCGGCATAAATCGATTGCAGTGCGCCGTTCAGGTCGAGGTAAGCCGCTGGGCTGGTCACCCCGGCGCGGGCCTGGTCAACTAGCAGGACACGAGGCGGCGCGCCTTCGATCCGGTCATGTTCGCCGGGCGCGACCGGGGCATAGGCGACGGATGTGGTCTGCTTCTTGGGCGCCAACGCCCGGCCGAGGGTGTCGATCATCAAGCTACTCTTGCCCGACCCGGACAGGCCGCAGACGCCTGCCAGTACGCCGAGGGGAAGGGCAATGGTTTCGCCTTGCAGGTTATTGGCACGCGCGCCAACGATTTTGATCCAACTGCGTGGCGTACGGCGAGTAGTCAGTAGGGGAATTTGGGTTTCGCCGCTTAACCAGGCAGCGGTGATGGAATCTGACCTGGCGAATTGCTGCGGAGTTCCTTGGGCGGTGATTTGCCCGCCTTGCTGGCCAGCGCCCGGTCCCAGCTCGACCAGGTAGTCGGCGGAGCGGATGAGTTGTAAATCATGCTCGACGACGATGAGCGTGTTGCCTTCCTGACGCAGGCGGTGGAGAGCTTGGATCAGGGCGTCCACTTCGGCGGGGTGCAAGCCGCGGGTTGGCTCATCCATCAGCAGGGTGAGGGAGGTCAGACCGCTGCCGAGCAGGCTGGCCAGGCGGACTCGCTGGACCTCACCTGCGGAGAGGGTGCCGGCGACTCGCTCGAGATGCAGGTAGCCCAGGCCGACCTGAGCCAGGAAATCCAGGCGCTCGAGGATCTTGTGCAAGCTATTGTGGGCCGGTAGACGATTACCAGGCGGCAGGATGATGGCTTGTAAAACCTGGCTAAGGAGGGCCAGGCTTAGCCGACTGAGCTGGTCCATGGTATAGCCCTGTAGGGTAACTGCCAGGTATTCCTTTCGCAGCCGGGCGCCGGCGCATTCCGGGCAAGGGACGGTATCGGTATAGGTTCCACCGACATCCCAATCGCGAATAAAGCCGTAGAAGCCAGGGAAGGTGGACTGGTAGCTGTAAGTGCGCCCGGTGCGAGAATGAACGGTCACATCCAGGAGATCGGGGCTGCCGAACAAGAAGGCTTGCTGGGCGGCGGGGGTCATTTCACTCCAGGGTGTGCGGGCCGGGTCGAAGTGGTGGCGCTGGGCGAGAGCCTGGAGGAGGTAATAACCGCCGTTGAAGGGTTTTCCCAGATAACCGTTAGGGAAGAAGCCAGGCGAATACATCGCTCCGCTAGTGAGCGGCTTTTCGGGGTGGATGATCAGCTTGGCCGGCTGGGGGGCTTGCATTGAGCCGACGCCGTTACATTTCAGGCAGGCGGCGGCGTAGTTTGAGGAGATGAAATGGTGCGGACGGGCAAGCGGGGCGACATCGCCGCAAGCCGGGCAGCGCCACGCATCATCCTGGCGAGACATCAGCGCGCCGCATTCCAGGCACCATCGCTCGCCCAGGACGGAAAAGAGCACAGCTAGATGATGGGAAATCTCGGTGGCGGCGCCGACTGTGGCGCGGCGGGAATAAACCAGCCGCTCTGGGGCGATGGTCAGGGCTACGCCCAGGCCAGTGATCAAATCGACGTCGGCTTCGGGTCCTTCCTCGAGTCCCTGGCGCTCATACAAGGAGAGGGTTTCGAGAAAACGGCGTCGGGCTTCGGCCTCGAGTACGTCGTGGACCAGGCTGGATTTACCTGAGCCTGAAAGGCCGGTAACCACGGTCAGCCTGCCCTTGGGGAAAGCAGCAGCCACGTTTTTCAGGTTATGCATGCGCGCCCCATGCACAGCGATCTCGGAAGAGGCGGTGTAGGACCTGATTGTTGGGCTTGGGGATGGGCTGAGCGCGGCTTCAGCTTGCAAAGCTTGCCCGGTCAGCGAGTTGGCGGCGGATAGCAGCCCGGAGGGCGGCCCGGCATAAAGCATCTGACCGCCGGCAGGCCCAGCGCCAGGGCCGAGGTCGATGACCCAATCGGCGCAGCGGATCAGATCGGTGTTGTGCTCGACAATGACGATTGTGGCGCCTGCCCGAACCAGGCGCTCGAGGACAGCCAACAAACCGGCCAGGTCCTGGGGGTGCAGGCCAGTAGAAGGCTCATCCAAGACCAGCAACTGCTGGGTGAGCGATTTCCCGCCGAGGTGGCGGGCCAGCTTGACGCGCTGGGCTTCACCGCCGGAAAGGGTCGGTGAAGGCTGACCGAGGGTTAAATAACCCAGGCCGATGTCTTCGAGGGCCTGCAGGATAGCCAGGGCAGTGCGCCGTTTGGCAGCCGGCAGGTTGTGATTGTTGTAGAAGAAAGCTAAAGCCTGTGAGACGGTCAGGTCGAAAAAGTCAGCGATGGAAAGGCGCTGGCCGGCAAGTTCAAGATGCACGGCTAAGACTGTTTCTGAAAAGCGCTCTCCACCACAGTCGCTGCATGGCGCCCAGGTGGGCGGGAGATAACGCATGGCGATCTCGATCGCTCCCAGGCCGTGGCAGGTCGGGCAGGCGCCTTCGGGCCGGTTGAAGGAAAAATGGGAGGGGGAAAAACCACCGGCCAGGGCAAATAATTCGCGGATCAGGTCGGCTAACTTGGTGTAGGTGGCCGGGTTGGAGCGCGGGTTGCGGCCTATTGGGCTTTGATCAACCAACACGGGTTTTAAAGTTGGCCCCAGGATGGCCTGACAGCCGCAAGGTGAGCCGCTGGCAAGGCTGGCGACGAGTACATCCTCGACCAGGGTGCTCTTGCCCGAGCCAGAGATGCCGGTGATCACTGTCAGGCGGTGGAGCGGGAGGGGAACATCGATGCCTTGCAAGTTGCGCAGGCTGGCGCTCTGGATGGTCAGGAATTGGTCAGGCGGCGGGCTGGATTGGCCTGGTTGGATGCGCTTGCGCAGGCTGAAGTATTCGCCGGTGGCAGTGGATGCTTGCCATAGCGCAGCTGGCGGGCCTTGATAGATGAGCTCGCCGCCCTGTAGGCCGGCGCCGGGACCCAGGTCGATGGCCTGGTCGGCACAGGCGGCTGCCATGCGGTCGTGCTCGACGAAAACTACTGGACCGGGCAGGCTACCGAAGGCGGGTAGCAGACGCTGAACATCGGCAGGGTGCTGGCCGATGGTGGGCTCATCCAAGATATGGAGCATATCTTCCAGCCGGCTGATCAGGGTAATCGCCAGGCGGACGCGCTGGGCCTCACCGCGCGAGAGGCTGGGCGAGGGGCGGTCCAGGCTGACGTAGCCCAGGCCGACCCGATCTAAAGCCTCCAGGCGACGCCCGATTTCTTCACTCAGGCGACTTGCCAGGGCGGGTAGCTCAAAAGCGGCGAAGGCTGGGCGAGCAGCAGCAACCGAAAGAGCCAGGAAATCCGGAAAGCGCAAGCCTGACAAGCGCACAGCAGCAGCCTGGGGGGCAAGCCCACTTCCCAAGCAGGCAGGGCAGCCCTGCCCGGCGCAGTGCGGGCAGGAGGTGTTGAAGTGCATTGGGCGCAGGTCGCCAAACCATTTGCCGCAGCGAGTGCAGAGCGGGGCGCGGGCCAACAACTGGTCGGTATTTTCTCCGACGGCGTGGATCGCTGTGCTGCCCAAAGCGGCGGCTTGCTTGACCAGGTTGCGAAGATCATGCGGTTTTTGGGCCTGGCGGCTATTTAAAAGAACCAGCTCGAGGTCATGTGGCTGAGCGGAATCGATGGGCTGGTCTGACCAGGGAGCCTGGTCGAGGCGGATCGAATCGCGCGGAAAAAGATTCGCCAGGTGCTGGAGGAGGGTCTGGTGGCTGCCGGGAACGCAACTAAGCAAAGGTGCGCTGACCTGGAGCGGTTTCGAGCGGGTCAACTCAACCAGCCGCTCAACGAGCTCGTCTTCTGTATAGACGAACAGGCGAGTTCCGCAGGCAGGACAACTGCGCTCGCCAAAATGGGCGTAGAGCAGGCGCAAGAAGGGGTGCAAGCCTGAGGCCGTCGCCAGGGTCGAGTTCGGGTTGCGGTTGAGCAGGTTTTGGCCGACTGCAACCGCTGGGCCCAGGCCGCTGATTGCCTCAACTTTGGCAGGCGGTAGGCGACCAGCAGCCGAGCCGAGGGCGTAGATATCCACAAAGCGCCGGCGCGCCTCGTGGTAGAGAGTATCGAATACCAGCGAGGTCTTGCCAGAACCAGAGACACCGGTGACGACGGTCAGGCCGGGCCCGATTTCGACGGACACATTTTTCAGGTTATGTTCGCGGGCGCCTCGAATGGCGATTGGCATGCAATTCTCCTGGGTAGCTCAAAAACCAGTGGCATTCCAGGACAATTGTATTCCATTTCAGGCAAGTTGTAGCTTCCCTGGTGGGATTTTTTGTAGTTCAATCCCGGTTTAACTGGCAAAAGGCCGGGTTAGTTCTAACTTAAGGCGCATCTTGACATCGTTATCGACAAACAAAGAGCCGTGATATTGCTGCACCGGGTGGATTTCGCTGCCAGGTAACACGGTGCTTGACTCGATAATAGTCGAATCACCGTTAAGTTCGGTTCGATAATCGACTTTTGTGACCACTCCAGCAAGGTTCTTCTGGATTGATAGGTTCGAGATTGTCTTTAAGCCGTAGCCAAAGATTGAAATGGCAGGAATGCTTGAACGCATACCTAATTCGCGACGGAAATTACTGGCTTCCCGCAGGAGCGGTTTATATATTTCTGGCAGCCAGCTATCATCTTCTAGAAAATTTATTTTGCGATCACTCTGATCCACCTGTAGCGGGTACACGGGTAAAATCTGGTAGCTAGAGGGAAAGCTCATGCTTACCTGGCGCAGGCGCTCGCCCATCAAACCGAAGGGTAACACTTCTGGCGCGTTGAGCAGGCTAGTCAGGGCTTTAACCACCCCCCGATGCGGTCCACCCATTAAGATTACTCGCTCAATGCGTTTTTTACCGCCCAGTCGCTCGATATAATAGCGGCTAACCATTGTTCCCAGGCTATGAGCGATGATGATGATTGGCTGGGTGCGCGGCAGGCTTTCGACCAGTGCTCCCAATTGTTGAGCAGAGGTGCGTACGTCCTGACGCCAGTCATAAGGAAATTCAAAAAAATCCACGGCGCGCTTGTAGCCAAGCTCTTCCACCAAATAGTCGCCTAACCGATTGTACTGGTCAAGCTTGATCAGGTTAGGCACGATGACTACCTCATCTACAATTTTGCGTGGCTCGAGTGGCTTGGGATATTGCAGGATTTCGGGGTTGGTAAAAAGGGTCTTGACATTGGGGAAAATTCGTTCGCTTCCGCGCCACAATTCACTGCCCATCATCCCAGGGACGAAAACAACAATCCGCCGGGTGGAACCGGTTGGGCGGATATCATCGGCCATGGTGAGCGCCTCTTCTTCGAAACCGCTCTTGAAGAGTAGAGTTGCCTCTCCGATTCTAAATTCGTCCCCATCCTGTAAGATCAGCTGGTCAATCCGTCCTTCGCGGTGCCATGTTCCGTTGGTTGAGTTCAAGTCGCGTAGCACGTAAATACCGCTGCGGTACTGGATCTCGGCATGGTTACGTGAGACCTTCGGATGCTCGAGGGCCAATTGATTGGCTTCAGTGCGGCCAATACTCAGGCTATCGATATCGCCTAAGGGTAGTTCCCACGTCCGGAGCGGGGTCATGATTACCAGGCGTGGCTGACTGGTTTCGTTGATGGCAAACGGGAGAACTTCCTGGTTCATCGCCTGGTCCAGATCGGACTCGCGATCAATAACCGTCATGCCTGCCTGTTCGGTTAGCGGAGTAATGGCAAACCGAAAGCGAGCACCTCCCATAGTGATCTCATCGCCGGGCTGAAGCAGCATACGCTGGACGCGTTGCCCATTGACGTAGCTGCCATTTGATGAGCCCAAATCTGCAAGTGTGCAGCCAGCCGGGCTGCATTCCAG
>JAYRWF010000468.1:0-10188 GCA_041918195.1 Anaerolineales bacterium | reverse complement strand
TCTGGAGCAAGTAATAGAGTAGCGCTGGTGCGAAAAGGAGAAAGGTATCCAGGCGGTTCAGCATTCCCAGACTGGCGACCAATGAGAGCCAGAAGGCATTGCGTGGCCCAGGCTTGAGAGTAAAGAACAGGGCAAAAAAGCCAGCCAGAAGCAGGTGGGAGAGGGGATTCTCGAGCCCAGAGGTTGAGTAGTCAATGAATGCATTCGAGAGCCCCAGGCCAAGCAGCGCGAATGCGGCGCTGGCTGGGCTGACAGCCAGTCGCCAGCCTACCAGCCCAAAGACCGCCAGGCTGATCACAATCGATAGCACCAGGCTACTGAAGACCAACTCACCGGTCAGCCAGTTCACCAGGCTGAGCAGAAGCATCCACAGCGGATGCGTATAGCTTTGGACGCGCTCGCCTATGTTCCAGACCAGACCATAACCGTTCAGGAAGTTGTCCACGCTCCGGAAAGTAATGAAAGCATCATCGCTAAGCCAGGCGCGCTGAACCAGGATTGCCAGCAGCAACAGCAATATGCTGCTCAACCAGAAGCCTGAACGGGTGGGCAATAATTGCAGTGCGACGTAGGCGGACGTGTGCTTGGGTTGGGATGGCATGCTTGATTGGGTTAATGCAGGCGTTGAATTTCTTCGACAGCTTCCGGATTAAGCAGAGCTGACGTATCGCCTGGATTTTGTCCCAGGTAGGCAGCCCGGATCATCCGTCGCATGACTTTTGCGTTGCGAGTTTTTGGCAGGTCGTGAACAAAGAGGATCTCGCGTGGTGCGAAGGGTTTTCCGAGTGAATTGGTTACCAGGCTGAAGAGTTCCTGCTGGAGCAATTTATCTGGTTGCTGACCAGGCGTCAACACAACAAAGGCAATCACTTCACTGCCTTTGATTTCATCTGGCACGCCGATTACAGCCACTTCCATTACACGCGGATGTTCGATCAGAATCGACTCGATTTCCGCTGGGCCAAGCCGCTTTCCGGCGACTTTGATGGTATCGTCTGAACGACCGAGGATGTACCACATCCCATCTTCATCGAGTGCAGCAAAATCGCCGTGGACCCAGACGCCCGGCCACTGCGACCAGTAGGTATCCAGGTAGCGCTGTGAATCGTGCCAAAAGCCGCGCGTCATTCCGATCCAGGGTGCTTTAATCACCAGTTCGCCGACTGCCTCACGCAATGGGCGACGGTTGTCATCAAGAATATCAGCTGCAATCCCAGGGCAGGCCGCTGAAAATGCACACGGTTTCAGCGGTAGGATCGGGTTGCCCATTACAATCCCCCCCGAAATCTCCGTACCGCCCGAATAATTAATAATCGGTAGGCGAGAATGGCCTGCTTTTTCAAATAACCAACTCCAAGGATCCGGATTCCAGGGTTCGCCAGTCGAAGCGAAGCAGTTCAACGAGCTTAGGTCATGGGCTTCAATCAATGCCTCACCATGCGGGATTAAGGATCGGATCAGTGTGGGTGAGACGCCCAAGATATTTACCCGGTGGCGCTCGACCAACTGCCATAATCGATCTGGACTTGGGTAGTCTGGAGCGCCATCATACAGGAGCAGCTTTCCGCCCAGCAACAGGGCGCCGAATACCAGCCACGGCCCCATCATCCAACCCATGTCGGTTAGCCAGTAGATCAGCTCCCCAGGGTGCAGGTCCGTGCCAAACGCCATATCCTGGGCGGCTTTGATTGGAAAGCCGCAATGCGTATGGACGGCCCCTTTTGGCCGGCCGGTTGTCCCGGAGGTGTAGATAATCATCAGGATATCTTCTGCTTGTGTGATCTCAGTCTCGGCTTGTTCGGGTTGAACGGGAACCAATTCGTGCCACCAAAAATCCCGGCCGGTCTGCATGGGGACTTCCAGCCCAGCCCGTTGGAGGACAATCAGATGCTCCAGGCTGGCAACCTGGGCAGCAGCCTCGTCTGCCACTGGTTTGATTGGCACGATCTTGCCCCGTCGGAAAAATCCATCCGCCGTGACGCGCGCTTGGGCGCCGGCGTCTAATAATCGAGAAGCGACTGCTCCAGCGCCATAGCCAGAGAAAAGCGGTAGGATGATCCCACCGATTTTGGCAATCGCCAGCAGCGCAACCACGATTTCAGGGGTCATTGGCATGAATAATCCGATTGGATCGCCCCGCCCCAACCCCAGGCTGCGCATTGCGTTGGCCGCCTGGTTCACCTGGCGATGTAACTCAGCATAGCTCAGGCTGCGAACCTGGCCTTCTTCCCCTTCCCAGATCAAGGCGGTTTGAGTCGCTTGGGGGGCAGCTGTGTATTTGTCCAGGCAATTATGGACAACATTCATTTTCCCACCAACGCACCAGCGAGGAAACGCAATACCCTGAGAGAGATCGATTACCTGATTGTAGGGTTGGAAAAACTCAATTTGCAGGAATTGTAGGACTGCATCTGTGAACCAGGCGACGTCCTGGGTCGAGCGCTCCATCAAGGCAGCGTATTCTTTCAAGCCATGCTGGCGCATAAAGCGGGTCAGGTTGGCCCGTTCAATGATCTCTGGGGTCGGCTTCCAGACGATTGGACCGCCATAATCAAACGTTTCGCTCATTGCTGCTCCAGATGGGATCTCGGCCAGTTTACGGGCGGGTAAAGAAGAATACTGGCAGGATTAGGATAAGGAAACTTGCCAGGTTAGCTAGTATGGACACTAGCCAGTTCAATTGCCGGGCGCCTGCTTTGAGCCGGTTGAGAATGAATCCCTCAAGCAGCACAGCGATCAGAGCGCTGCCAGTCACGCCAAGCCAGCCCAGGCGCTGCATCGACATCAGTCCTGCTGCAATCAATAAAGCCGAAGCCAGGTTAACCAGGAAAGCCGCCCGCAGGCAAGTCTGGAAAGGACCCCAGTTAAGCAGTTGATAGACGGCCGTCTCGATTACCACAAAAACCAGCCAGAATAGGACTGCAGCGCCGATTTCTAAGGAGAAAACGGCTAGTTGATTTGCCAATACGGCTCTCCTGAACTCAGTGTGGCAGTATTATAGCAGATGGCGGTTTTCTTTGAACCAGTGGACAGTATCGGAAAGGGTGACGAGCAAGGAGCGTGGGGTGTAGCCAAGCTCGAACTGGGCTTTGGAGTGGCTAATCATCGAATTGCTTTCCAGTACCTCGAGCGAGTAGCTGGTAAAACGCGGCCGGGTATGGCTTAATTGGTAGTATGTTGGTGCGAGGTGAGAGATGATATGCGCCAGGGACATTGGGATGCGCAGCTTAAACAACTGGCGGCCGATTGCTTTTTGGACAGCGCCAATCAGACCTTCGACCGAGATTTGCTCTCCAGACAGAATATAAGTCTCTCCAGAGCGTCCTTTTTCATCTGCCAGCAGTAAGCCTTCTGCCACATCACGAACATCCACAAAGTCGTAGGCGCCATTCACGTAGAGCTGGGGTTTTTCTTCTACGCAATCCAGGATGAGTTGCCCCATTTCAGAGCGGCGATAATCATACGGCCCGATCACGCCGGTCGGACAGACAATCACCGCATTCAGACCCTGCCGGGTTGCTTGCAAGACAGCCAGGGAAGCTTCGGCTTTGGAGCGGTCGTACTCTCCATAAGGATTGGCTGGGTCGAATGGGATGGTTTCGTCAATCGTTCGCCCATTTGGAACACGCGCCAGGGCATGGATCGAGCTGGTGTAAACCAGGCGTTCGATTCCTGCTTGCCAGCAAGCCTGGAGTACGTTGATCGTTCCCTGGACGTTGACCAGACGGAGTAGCTTATTTTTCCCCGGTAGGATAGAGATGATCCCGGCCAGGTGGAATACCTTGTGTACTCCTTGTATTGCCTTTTCCAGGCTACCAGGCTGAGTAACATCGCCGGGTATTGTTTCGATTTCCAGGCCTTGAATAGATCGGCAATCCTCGCCCGGCAGGACCAGGGCGCGTACTCTTTCACCGCGTGCGATTAATGTGCGAACTAAGACATTTCCAATATGACCTGTCGCGCCGGTAACCAGGATCATAATCGTCTCTCCGGTTATTTCTCAATGCCGGTTAAGAATAGTTCGATAGACTCTTGGGCGGCATTCCCCCAATCGGTATCCTCGGGGTAGAGCAGCCCCTGGAGCAGCGCGCCCAGGGCTAGTGAAACCAGCGCGCGAGCAGTGGTTTCTGGCTCGACCGGTTTCAATCTGCCTTCAGCAATCCCAGAGCGGACCAGGTTGGAAAAATAGACTTGGTAGCGCTGGTAAGGCTGGATGACAGCTTGCCAGATGACCGGATCATGTCCGGCTTGGGTCCAAAATTCAAGGAACATCGGCAGCCGGCCGCCAGCCTGAGCGAATACCAGGCTCATCAGCCCGGAGATCTGGCGCAGCGCCTCTGGGATGCTAGCGGCTTCCAGGCGGCGATCTTCCAGGTAGGTATCGATTCCCAATAACCAATTTTCCAACAAGGCCAGAAAAAGTGCTTGCTTGGTTTTGAAGTGGTGGTAGAAAGCGCCTTTGCTAACTCCTGCAGCGGCACAAATTTCAGCCACTCCAGTGGCATCATAGCCATTCCGGGCAAAGCATTCACTAGCAGCAACTAAGATGTCAGCCCTGGTTTTCAGACTGCGTTCTTGCATGAGCTTTTTCCTTCGTTGTTAAATTCCGACCGGTCGGTATGTATTTTAGTTCAATTGCTTGTAGTTGTCAATTGCTTCGTAGCGTATAATGGTGAGGATTAGGCTTATACTGGGCGACCGGTGGTCTGAACCGTGTATCAGTTGCATCCCAAATCCAACAGTCAGGAGGCAGGTAGTGGAAAATTCACCGGTTATTCTGATCACAGGAGCGTCTTCCGGGATTGGCGAGGCGACCGCTCGCCAGTTTGCTCGCCTGGGCTATCGGGTGGCGCTCGCTGCCAGGCGAATCGACCGGTTGGAAGCCATCTCTGTGGAGATCCAGGCTGCAGGTGGGCAAGCGCTGGCAGTGGCAACAGATGTAACGAAAGCTGGAGACCGGGAACGGCTGATTAAGGCCACGTTGGAGCGATTTGGCCGGCTGGATGTGTTATTTAATAATGCTGGATTCGGCCGTTTGGATTGGCTGGATACTCTTGATCCTGTCCAGGATATCGAAGCCCAAATCCAGGTTAACTTGTTAGGAGTCATCCAGACTACTCGTCTGGCGCTGCCTGAAATGATCGCCCACCAGCGTGGTCACATCATCAATATGGCTTCGATGGCCGGTTTGATTGGTACACCGACGTACTCGATTTATGCAGCCACCAAGTTCGCCGTTCGCGGTTTTAGCGAAGCGTTGCGCCGCGAGGTGGGTATCTATGGGATCAAGGTCTCGGTAATTTATCCGGGGGGGGTAGCAACGGAGTTTAAGAATCATACTGGGGCACAACGGAAAACTGGCTTGACGACCCCCAGCCGTTTGAGGTTGAGCTCTGAACAGGTCGCTCAAGCGGTTTGGCAAGTAGTGCAGCGCCCTCGTAGAAGTGTAATCTTGCCACCCATCTATCGCCTGGGCGTACTTATTAATGCCCTTTCGCCGGGAATAGTCGATTGGGTGATTGAAAAACGATTTACCGCAATCGAGCGCAATCAAAAAACGGCGTAGTCTTAATCGTTCTGGGGTTTTTCCGACGGTCGATTATTCTGCAGGGTGCGGATACCGTTGCGAACCTGGGTCAGGTAGCGGTCCAGCTCCATCTCGAGCCGGGTTAAGGTCTCAACCGCATAGTCGTCGGCTTCATGCTTGTCGGCTTCAATCTCAGCCCGTGCCTGGGCGATGATTTGGTCGGCGCGCGCCTGTGCCGCCTGGACGATCGCATCACGCTCTACCATCTGCTCGCTTTTTTCGCGCGCTTTTGCCAGCGTTCGGTTGGCTTCTTCCTGGGCCTGGGCTCGCAGGCGTTCGGCCTGGGCCAGGATTTGCTGTCCTTTTTTCACTTCTTCCGGGATTGCGACTCGCATCTGATCAATCAAATGCAGGATCCGGTCTTCATCGACAATGATATTATGAGTGAAAGGCAGGGGGCGAGCCTGGTTCAGGATTTCTTCCAGTCGGTCAACTAGGTGCAAGATGTCCATAAGATACAATCCCTCTATCGGTCGATAGAAATAAAAACATGGTTGTTGCCCAGAGCTGCCAGTTGGGCTGATCGTGTTGTTGCAACCTTTGCGCCAGATTCGATCGACGCCATATCTAGATTACTCTTGTTTTTCAGATTCGTCAATCCCGTAAGGAAGTGGTCGGGACAAGTTGCTGCCCTTCACCCAGCTCTTTGAACCGCTTCTTTAGGGCGGTTTCTACGTGCGGTGGCACCATGCTGCTGATGTTGCCTCCCAATGAAGCAATCTCGCGTACCGTCGATGAAGATAAGAAGGTGTGTTCTTCAGCAGTGATCAGAGCGATAACATCAATATCGGCCGATAAACGGTGATTCGCCAGAGCCATCCGGAATTCATACTCGAAATCGGAAAAAACCCGCAGGCCGCGCACGATAACGTGCGCATCAATCGCCTGGCAAAAGGTAACGGTCAGCCCGCTGTAACCCATGACAGAAATCTTGGGCTCGTTTGCGAATGATTGTTTGACCAGGTGAATCCGTTCTTCGGGCGAAAAGACCAGTGATTTCAGCGGTTTATCATAAACGGCGATTACCAGCTCATCGAACAAACGGGAAGCGCGCTGAGCAATATCGATGTGACCGTAATGGATTGGATCAAATGTACCCGGGAATACTGCTTTGACCATCAGCTAATATCTCCTTGTGGTTCTCCCCAAGCCCGGTGCAGGGCGGCTTTGAGCAGTTGGTTTTCAGGGCGGCTTAATTCTGGATCGCGCTCAAAGACCGCGATGGCATGACGTCGAGCAGTTTCGATTAGATGGACATCCGTTAAGTTAGCAACTTTCAACTCATTAAAACCAGCCTGGCGGGTGCCCAGGAATTGCCCTGGTCCGCGCTGTTCCAGGTCTTTTTCGGCCAACACAAATCCATCGTTGGTCTGGGTCATTACCTGCAGGCGTTCGTTTTCGGCGGCATCGGGGCTGTCTGGAATCAGCAGGCAAAATGATTTCTCGGCGCCGCGCCCAACCCGGCCGCGCAGCTGGTGGAGTTGCGCCAGGCCAAAACGATTAGCGCCTTCGATCAGCATCACCGTCGCATTGGGCACATCTACCCCCACCTCAACTACGGTGGTTGATACCAAGATATCATATTTTCGATTTCGAAAGCCATCCATTACCTGGTCTTTATCTTCCGGACGCATCTGGCCATGTAGCAAACCCAGGCTGAACTTTGGAAAATGCTCGGCTTGCAGGCGTGCATGCTCATCCACCGCGGCTTTGGTGTCGCTTTTGTCACTTTCTTCCACCAGGGGATAGATGATGAAAGCCTGGCGCCCTTGCTCTACCTGGCTTCGGATCAAGCTGTAGGCGCGCTCACGCTCTCGCGGTAGCAGAACATATGTGCCGATCGCCTGCCTGCCAGCCGGCAACTCATCCATCACGGTCAAATCCAGGTCGCCATAAACAGTTAGGGCCAGGGAGCGGGGGATGGGCGTGGCGGTCATTACCAGCAGATGCGGGTTATCACCTTTTGAACGCAATATGGCGCGCTGTTCAACGCCAAAGCGGTGTTGTTCGTCCACCACGATAAACTGTAGGTTGGAAAATTGCACCGGTTCTTCAAGCAAAGCGTGCGTGCCGATAACAAGCTTGATTTCTCCGTTGGCAAGCTGCTCTCGAATCTGGCGTTTTTCGACCTCCGGTGTCGCGCCTACCAGCAAACGGATTTCTTCAGGGCGCAAGGGCGGCGGTATGGAGGGCCCCTCCATCGTTGCAACCGATCCAGCCTCAATATCTTCACAGTTTTCCTGTCCTGCAAGTGATTCGGGTTCACTTGACCTGATTGTCTCAGCTAACAAACCCTGCATGCTGCGATAATGCTGTTCAGCCAGGATGCTGGTGGGAGCCATTACTGCCGCTTGTGCGCCTGCCTGGACAACGATCGCAATCGCCAGGGCTGCAACTACTGTTTTACCTGAGCCGACATCGCCTTGAAGCAAGCGGTTGGCTGGTTGGCCGGAAACCAGGTCGTTCTGGATGTCCAGGATTGCCTTTTGTTGAGCGTTGGTCAGGTTATATGGCAGCCGGCCGATCTGCATCTGTAGCCATTCGGGATCGATGTTGAAACGCTGGGCGCTGCGATCCATCCAGGCGCGTTTTTGGCGCAGCACGCCAAGCTGGAGCAACAGGATCTCCTCGAAGGCTAATCGCTGGCGAGCGCTCTTTAGCGCCTCCCATGAATCTGGAAAATGGATTTGCATCAAGGCAGTCGAAAGATCCATCAGGCTGGCTGAGCGGCGGATGTCTTCTGGCAGGGGGTCCTTCAGGCGTGGCGCCCAATACATCACCACCTGATTCATTGTCCGGCGGAGCCAGTGCTGGGTGATCTTACTGGCCAGCGAATAAACCGGCACAATCCGGTTGGTGTTGAGCTGTTGCTGCTCCAGAGTCTCCATTTCCGGGTTGATCATAACCAGTCGCCCCAAATACTGGTCGATCTTTCCAGAAAGAACAATCTGCGCACCACTGTGCAGACGGCGGGCTATATAGGGTTGATTGAACCAGGTGATGCGTAGTGTTCCACTGCCATCAGAGACAACAGCTTCTACCGCCTGGTCTTTGATGCCGCGGTGGGGTCGCATGTGGATTGATTGGACGGTGCCAATAACAGTTACATCTTCACCATAAACCAGGCGATTGATTGGTTTCATCCTGGAATAATCATCATATCTACGAGGTAGGTAGAAGAGCAGGTCGCGCAGGGTAAACAAGTTCAAGCGGGCCAGGTTTTGGGCATTATGCGGACCAATACCTTTCAGGACGGTAACTGGCGCACTCACCCCGGCTGGATCGATATCCTTAACCACGCTTGGGCTAGAAGTTACTGGCTGGCTGGCTGGGACACGCGGCGGAAGGATTTCTTCCGTTTGCTCAGTCGGTAGCTCGGTTTCAGTTGCCAGCAGTTCCATATTAGCAGCGACTTGATCCGGGTCTGCCTCCTGGCTGGCCGGTTGGTCTGTTAATTCACCTTCCGAATCTTGTGGAGAGGAACCGGTCTGGTGAACGGGTTCAATTTCCTTTGCCTCTACTTTTCCAGGTCGTGGCAGAGTTTCGCTCAGGCCTCGGCTGCGCTGAATTCGCTTCCAAACCCCTTCCAGAGTTTCAGCGCGTGAAACCACTGAAAGGCGCGAATAATCCTGGATCCGTCCCAGGACGAATTGGACCAGGTCTTCTGGAATGCCATCTGCTCGGGCTTCATGCTCCCAGAGACTCAGCATCCGTTCCATGCCTCCCATGACAGCATGGTTATCGTAGTTGCGGTCAATTTCTAATTTAAAAAATTTATACAGTTTATCGAGGGAAGGTTTCATTAGGAGTAATTTTACCAGGGTAGGGCGATCGATAGGCTCAAGATTTGGCGATCGCTGCAAACCCCAGCCCACTCGGACCGACGTGCACGCCGACAATGGTCGTTATGTTCACCACGGGTACCAGGGCCGGCAATTCGAGCTGAAACTTAAGTTCCTCCAGGAATGCCAGCGCGTCAGCTTCAGCATTTGAGTGCAGGATTCCCAGGCGTTCAAGGGGACTCATCTGGATCAGGAAGTGTCTGAGCCGTTCGATGCCTTTTCGGCGGGTGCGCGCCTCGCCGATGCTGAGGACCTTGCCGTGTTGGACCTCGACAAAAGGCTTAATGCTCAACAGGTTGCCCAATCGGGCGCGCGCCCAAGAGACCCTACCGCTACGGCGTACGTATTCCAGGGTATCCAGCATTGCGACGACGCGCGCCCGGTAATAAATAGATTCCAGGAGTTGCAACAGTTGGTCAATGGTTGCTCCCTGCAGAGCAGCTTCTGCCGCCGCCAGGGCCTGGAATCCCAATCCAAGGGATAATTGCCCGCTATCAAGCACCTTGATCCGATCCTCAAACCGGCTGGCAGCCGCTGATGCAGCGTTCATAATCCCACTTAGAGCGGCAGGGGCATGGATTGAGATCACATGCATCGCGCCTTTGTTGAGCAGGCTCTCGTACAAAACCTCGTAAGTTCCTGCTGAAGCTGTTGCGGTGGTTGGGATTTCTTTCATCCCGGGTAGCCGACGGTAAAATTCCTCTCGCGAGATTCCTCTTCCATCTTCGTAACTTTTTCCGGCAATTACCATCAAATTCG
>JAYRWF010000467.1:0-6323 GCA_041918195.1 Anaerolineales bacterium | reverse complement strand
GTCCAGGTTGGCGGCACCGACCAGTTATTCAACATCGTCACCGCAGCACGTAAGCTGATGACCTTCCTGGGGACCAAGCCGAATATTGGGGTGATCCTGGGTATCCTGCCTGGTACAGATGGCGAAGTCAAGATGAGTAAGTCGCTAGGCAATCACATTCCTCTCCTCTCTAGCCCGGAAGATATGTATGGGAAGGTGATGAGCGTGCCAGATAAAGCCATGGCCCAATTTTTCCGGCTGGTAACCCGCTGGACGCCAGCGGAAATCGAGGCTATTGAGCGTGGAATGGCCCAGGGCGAGTTGCATCCGCGCGATGTCAAGATGAAATTGGCGCAGGAAATTGTCTCTATCTACCACTCGCCAGCCGAGGCAGAGCATGCGCAAGCTGAATTTATCCGGGTTTTCCAGCAGCACGACCGGCCAGATGAAATGGTTGAATACCAGTTGCAGCCCGGCCAGAGTGTGCTGGATGTCTTGATTGCTGGCGGCCTGGTAGCCAGTAAAAGCGAAGGCCGCCGGCTCTTAGAGCAAAATGGCGTCCGACTGGATGGCAGCCTGCTTAACGATGGACATCAGCCATTTCCTGGTCCTGGCGTGCTTCAGATCGGTAAACGGAAGTTTTTACGCATCCGTTGATGCTCGAGATTAGTTAATTAATCCGTTGAACTGAAAAATGTTACCAGCGCCCGATTCACCTCAGGCGCTTTTTCGTGTTGCACCCAGTGACTGGTATCTTCGAAATAAGTTAACTGAACATCGTCACACAGCCTGGCGCTGGCTTCTGCCATTTCATAGCTCAAGAAGCGATCGTTTTTCCCCCACAGGATTTGCACTGGCATATGCAAACGGATATCTGCCAGGGTAGGCAGCCGATAACGCGCCAGCGCGCGATACCAGTTGATCATCCCAGTCATTCCGTCGGAATTTTGCCAGGCTTTTTGATATTCTGCAATATCCTGGTTGCTGAAAGTCCCAGGCCGGCTGGTACCGCGCAGCGCTGCGACGGCTTGTTGGAAGTTGTTCCTCCTGACCAGCCAATCCGCCAATCCAGGGATTTGAAAGAAGCCGATATACCAGGATTTAAGCATCTGGCGTGGGTTTTTCGTAATAAACTCGGACATTACCACTGGATGAGGAACATTCAAGATGGCCAGTTTTCTAATTCGTTCAGAATGCAGAAGGGCTGTTGTCCAGGCTACGGCTGCGCCCCAATCGTGGCCAACCAGGTAACAATCCTGGCGACCCAGTGCGTCCAATAAGCCGGTTACGTCCATAACCAGCTCTTCTATCCGGTAAGCCTCAATCCCCTTGGGAATCTCGCTAAGATTGTAACCGCGCTGGTCTGGCGCCAGTACCCGATAACCAGCGGCAGGCAGATGCTCAATCTGCTTTAGCCAGCCGCGCCAATATTCTGGAAAGCCATGCAGCAAGACAACCAGTGGACCATCGACGGGCCCTGCCTGGATTGCGTGCAGGCGGATTCCGTTAGTGGAAAGGTAAGTATCTTCCATCCGATTTCAGGTTATTCCCGGTAGTGGCAGCCGAGACTTTTCTTGTTTTGCCAGGCTGCTGAAGCGACAATTACTGCGCTGCGCACAGCATTGCGCAGGCCGATGAGTTCATCTGTCACCCGGCTGACTCGATAGAAGCGCTCGATTTCAGTTTCAAGCTGACGCAGCTCCCGCAATGCCCGATCCAATCGGTCTGTGGTACGCACCAGGCCAACATAATTCCACATCATATGCTGGATTTCACTCAGATCCTGAGCGATCAGAGCCGGATCGGGTAACCGCGGGCCAGCGTCTTCCCAGGCTGGGATATCTTCGGGATCGAGCGCTGGATCTTCCGCCAACCGGGAATGGATATGTTCTGCTGCTCGCCAGCCCCAGGTCAGGCCTTCCAGCAAGGAGGTGCTGGCTAGCCGGTTCGCGCCATGTAAGCCCGTGCAGGAAACCTCGCCAATTGCATACAGTCGTTCGATTGAGGTCAGTCCCCAGGGATCGACCCAGACACCGCCGCAGAAATAATGCGCCGCTGGCGCTACCGGCACCAGGTCTCGGCGAGGGTCGATCCCATATTCCAGGCAGGCATGTAGAATGTTTGGGAAGTGATGTTCAATTTTTTCTTTGGGGATATAAGAGCGCAGGTCGAGATATACATTTGACAGACCATTTAGCAACATCTCGCGGTGAATACCGCGCGCTACCACATCGCGCGGCGCCAGGTCCTTCCAATCTGGGTCGTATTTCTGCATGAAAGGTTGACCATTTGCGTGGACTAATCGAGCGCCATCTCCGCGAACTGCCTCCGAGATCAGGAAACGCGGAGCGTTACGGTGGTAGAAAGTGGTAGGGTGGAATTGGATGAACTCAGCGTTGATTACCCGTGCTCCAGCCCTGTAGGCCATTGCCAGGCCATCGCCGCGCGCCCCGGGTGGATTGGAACTGTGCAGGAAGATCTGGCCCAAACCGCCGGTGGCCAGCACTGTCCGGCGGGCCAAGATTCGCCTGACCTGCCCGGACGTACGATCCAGGATGTAGGCGCCAAGACACGAATCCGGCGCATATACTGCCAGGCGGTCGCGTGAATGGTGGGCTGGTGTGAGTAAGTCGACGGCTGTCTGGCCAGTTAGGAGATGAATATTGGGTTGGCTGGCTATGGCTTCTAGCAGACCGGTTTGGATTGCGTGTCCGGTAGCATCCGAAGTATGTAAAATTCGTGGTACTGAGTGACCGCCCTCCAGAGCCAGCGCCAACTGGCCATCGGCTTCGCGATCAAATGGCACCTTCAAATTGTCGATCAACAAGCGTTGAACCAGGTCTGGCCCTTCACTGGCCAAAATGTGTACGGCCTGTGGGTTACAATGCCCGGCACCAGCTCGCTGAATGTCTGCTGAGAGCTTTTCGGGGGAGTCGTCGTTACCACGAAAAACGATTCCGCCTTGCGCCCAATCGGTGTTGGTCTCGCCCGCCTGCTCTGCTCGAGTAACCAGGGTGACCTGAACACCTTGTTGGGCCAGGCGTAGGGCGGCGGTGGCGCCAGCAATGCCAGTGCCCAATACCAAAACGTCAGTCAGGAGAAAATCTTCCATAGGGATTTCGGGCCGTCCGGGCCTAGTCCTTTGGTCCACTGGCACCGATTTGGATCATTCGCTCAACAGCGCGCAAGGCGCGCCGTCGAATCTCCTCGGGTATCTCGATGACATATTGTGTGCGCTGCAAGGAGAGCAGAGTTTCTTCAAGGCTGATCTCGTTCATATGTGGGCAGCGCACGCTGCACAGACGTAACATTTCTTTGTCTGGGTTAGCTCCAGCGATATTGTCGCCCATGCTGCATTCGGTTAACAAAAGGTAACGCGGGGCCTGGGTGTTTTCGACGTATTTCATCATGGCTGTCGTACTGCCTGAGTAATCGGCCGCGGCCACCACCTCCGGGCTGCATTCTGGATGAGCCAGGATGACTACATCCGGGAACTGGGCGCGGACATTATGAATATCCGATACGGTGAACTTTTCATGCACCTCGCAGCGACCATGCCAGCCGATCATTTCATAATGAAGGGCTGTATCGCCAGCGGATGGCTGGCGGGTTGGAAAAATGATTTCTTTTCCGGTCTCGCGCGCTACGTTTCCAGCCAGGTATTCGTCGGGCAAGAAGATCACTTTGTCCGATTGGAGCGATTCGACCACTGCTACCGCATTGGAAGATGTGCAACAGATGTCCGTTTCTGCTTTTACATCTGCGTAGGTATTCACATAGGTTACAACAGGGACGCCCGGAAACCGCGCCTTCAGTTGGCGGACGTCCTCGGCTGTTATACTTGCAGCCAGTGAGCAACCAGCTACCCTGGCAGGCAGCAGCACAGTTTTGCTTGGATTGAGGATCTTAGCAGTTTCAGCCATAAAGCGCACACCGCAAAAGACGATGATGTCCTGATCTGTCTTGGCAGCTTTGCGGCTGAGTTCGAGGGAATCGCCAACATAATCCGGGATCGAATGGAATAATGCTGGCTCCATATAGTTGTGTCCTAAGATGACCGCCCGGCGCTCAATCTTCAGCCGGTTGATCTGGGCCGCCAGGTCGGCTTTGTAGCGTAACTCGACGTCTGGTACCACATCATGCAATCGTTCGGACAAAACAGCATACATTTCATGTGGGTCAGTTATTTTTGAGGGATGTGTGGTCATAGGAATTAGATTAAGCAGGTTGGTCATCGATCCAGAGGCTGATATCGAGCGCCTGGACAGAGTGGGTTAATGCACCGACCGAGATAAAATCAACACCGGTACGGGCAATGTCAGCTACGCTGGCCAGGTTGACACCGCCAGAGGCTTCCAATGGGATGCGTCCGGCGGTCATTCGCACCGCCTGGCTAAGCTGCTCCAGCGACATGTTGTCAAGTAAGATCCGGTCAACCGGTAATTCCAATGCCTGGCTCAATTCATCCAAACTGCGCACTTCGATTTCAATTGGCCGGTGGCGCGAGTCGAACTCCTGGACGCGCTGGACTGCTTCTGCCAGGTCGCCGCCGACAGCGGCAATATGGTTGTTTTTGATCAAGGCCATATCATATAACCCGGTGCGGTGGTTCTGGCCCCCACCCAGGGTAACTGCCAGCTTGTCCAGGATGCGTAAACCGGGAGCGGTTTTGCGGGTATCCAGAATCACTGACCGTGTGCCTTCAATAGCTTTTACATAGCGTTGAGTGAGAGTTGCTATCCCCGACATGCGCTGAAGCAAGTTCAAGGCTGTTCGCTCACCGGTTAACAAGGCCTGGCCTGGACCCCTCAGCCGGGCCAGGGTTTGCATCGGGCCAACCTCCTGGCCATCGCTGACCAGCAAGTCAAATTCGACTCGCTGATCCAGCGTGCGAAATACCATCTCGGCGACTTCAAGGCCGGCAATGATCCCCTCGGCACGGGCGACCATCCGTCCAGTAAGCCACAAAGAATTGGGTACGGTCGCCTGGGTGGTGACATCGCCATCGCCAATGTCTTCAGCCAAACTGCGTTGGATAATTTCCCGGATTTCGGGTGAGAGCTTCTTTACGGGCATTCTGCTTCCTGGTTCTGCATCGCGAATTGATTATAACTGATTATCGGTGTCCCCATTTCCCTGCCTAACTGATTTTGTCCAGCAAGGCTAACGTTTGGGCTACCAGGTCTTTTCCTTGATATATACCAACCAGTTCTGCGTTAGCATTCAGGACTGCTACACCAGCCGTCTTATCCGTGTCGCTGAAACCAAAGGCCTTGGTGATCTTGCCGTCCCAATCAGGCAATAACAGCAGGTAGTCACGTGCCGGCCACTTTGCGGGTAACTCCTGGCAGGCTTCCTCATAGGCATCTTTTATGAAAGACTCCACCATGCCGCGCAAAAGCTTGGGGGCGATGTGTAGGTCCATAATGCTGGCGATCAGCAAAGCGGAGGCTTCTGGATAACGATCGCGTAGTGGTCCATTGACGCTTTTCGATGCCTCGGCAGTATTCCGTCCATGAAAGAGAAGGACTGCCGGGCTGTCAATCTGGTTGAGCGTAATTCTTCGGCCTGAGCCGATCGCGGTCAGGGTTATTCCTGGTGCTTTTAGGGGCATGGGAACCTCATTTGTGCTGTATCCTGTGGATGCTGCTCGCTATGAAGATAATTGATTAATTTTACCGCTCTCCAAGCCTGGCGTGATATGATTAACCTAACCCAACATGAGAAAGATAGCAGTTGCATTATCCAAAGGCGGCGTTGGCAAGACTACCACTGCGGTTAACCTGGCGGCAGGCCTGGCGCGCTCCGGCCTTAAGGTGCTTCTGGTGGATGCAGATACTCAGGGGCAAGCCGGGCGCTCGTTGGGCTTCAATAATGCGCCGGGCCTGGCAGAGCTGGCAGCGGGTGAGATCAGCCTGGCTGTTGCCAGCCTTCTTGCTCGCCCTAATCTGTATTTGTTACCTGGTGGGCGAGGTTTAGTGGGGCTTAAGAGAGTCATCGCCCGCAAGGATTTTGGGGGTGAACGAACCCTGGCTGAGGTGCTACGAGCTGCGGAAGGGAATTATGACCTGGTAATCCTCGATACAGCGCCCGGATGGGATGTTCTGACGGTGAACGTACTCTTCTACGCTGAAGAGGTGCTTGCTCCTGTTTCTCAAGAGGTAATGACCCTACAGGGCTTGCTTGATTTCACCGGCAGCTTGGGTTCGATCCAACGTTATCGCCCCGAGCTAAGCTTGCGTTATATCCTGCCCACTTTCTTTGACCGCCGGGTAAAGAAGTCAACAGAGATCCTGGAACAACTCCACCAACATTACGGCCAGTTAGTCTGCGGGCCGATACGT
>JAYRWF010000466.1:0-3898 GCA_041918195.1 Anaerolineales bacterium | reverse complement strand
TACCCGTTTCTTGGTGGTGCACAAACCGGCTTCAGCGATATTTTTCAACGGCATTCTCTACCCGGAGGCAACTGCTCGTTGGATTGCCCGGCAGGTCGGCCTCCCAACAGTCGCCTATGAAGTCGGTTTTCAACCCTATTCAGTTTTTTTCAGTCACGCTGAACCTACCGCCTACCCGATCGATATCCCACCCTCTTTCGAGTTGAACCCTGACCAGGCTGCACGCCTGGAAGATCAACTGGAAAAACGTTTCCAGGGCAAATTCAGCATGGCCGGGATTCGTTTCTGGCCAGAAATGCGCGGCCTGGAACCGGCTTTTCTCGAAAAAGCCGCCAGTTTTCGCCAGGTGGTTCCCATTTTCACCAACGTAGTCTATGACTCGAGCCAGGTGCACGCCAACACGATCTTCTCCAATATGTTCGAATGGCTTGATCTGCTCCTGCCCATCATCCAAGAGCATCCAGAGACGCTGTTTGTAATTCGCGCTCACCCGGATGAAAAACGGCCAGTGTCGAACAAAGTCAGCAATGAGAGCGTGCATGATTGGATCTATGTCCGCCGAGCTGCGAGTCTACCCAACGTGGTATTCATTGAACCGGATGAGTTTATCAGCTCTTATGAGCTGATTGAGCGATCTAAGTTCGTCCTGGTGTACAATTCGTCGATCGGACTGGAAGCCGCCCTGCTGGGAGCACCGGTGATCTGCGGCGGAAAAGCGCGCTACACCCAGTATCCAACGGTATTCTTGCCCAAAAGCCAGTTGGATTTCCAAGGCATGGTTGAGAACTTCCTCAACGCTGAGGCGATCCATCCACCGGCCGAATTCCAAAATAACGCCCGCCGTTTTCTCTATTACCAGTTCTACCGGATTTCATTACCAATGGATAATTTCCTCACCGAAGGCGAGAAACCAGGCGCAGTTTATCTCAAACCATTTTCCTGGCAACACTTGCTGCCAGAAAATTCAGACTCCCTGCGGACCATTCATGAAGGACTCTTGCAAGGAAAGCCTTTTCAACGAACTGAGCCATAAAAACCATGCCAACAGAAAAAATCGAAATCTTATCTACCCGGCTGCTGGATGAGAACCGCTCCACGGTCGAATCGCTCAAAAAACTTGCCCAATCCCTGGACCTGGAGTTTGGCTGGCACTATCTGCTGGATTTAACCTGGATCATTCAAAACCTGGGGCCGGTCAATGGCCTGAGCATCATGGATGCCGGCGCCGGCACCGGGGTAATGCAATGGTACCTGGCCAGCCAGGGCGCCGAGCTGCTCAGCGTCGATCGCGGCAACCGGGCCGACCTGGCGCCGCGCTTCCGCCAGCGCTTCAACGTAACCGGTCTGCGCCAGGGAGCAACGCCTGACCTGCTGCCCACCGCCCAGGTAGTGATGAACAACTTGGCCCGGCCGCGCAAAGCCCTGGGTCAGTTCCGCGAAATCCTGCTTGGCCTGGGTCGCGAGAAAGCGCCTGGCAGCGTCCGCTTTTATCAACAGGATCTGAAAACCCTGGTTGATATTGCCGATAATTCCCTGGATGCAGTGGTTGCTGTCTCTGCTCTGGAACATAATTCTCCGGAAGACTTGCCGCGCGTGGTCGCCGAGCTGATGCGCGTCCTGAAACCCGGCGGGGTTCTGCTGGCGACCTTGTGTGCTGGCCGCGACCAGGATTGGTTTCACCAACCCTCGGCAGGCTGGTGTTACACCGATATCTCCTTAAAGCTCTTGTTCGATCTTCCTCAGGACACGCCTTCCAACTACGCTCAATATGATCGCCTGTTTGAGGCCCTGGTTGGCTGTGCCGAGCTTCGTGATAACCTGGCTGCCTTTTATGCTCGCTCGGCAGATAATGGCATGCCGTGGGGTAAGTGGGATCCCCAATATCAGCCCGTCGGGGTGTGCAAGATAAAATAACCAGGTGGCGGCGCCCTGGGCTGCTATCTGCTGACAAGGAGTAATTAATGACCAACGATTCACTCACCGAAAAGATTCAGGCTGTCCTGGTTGAAGCGCTGCGCGTCTCGCCGGATGAGATCACCCCAGACCTGTCCTTAGGCGATTTACCCCAGTGGGACTCGATGGGACACATGGAAGTTATGATCCTGCTGGAGCAGCATTTTGGAATTGAGATCAACAACGACACGATAGCTGGCCTGACCAGCATTCCAGCCATCCAGGAATATCTCCTGGCCTCGCCATCGGAGAACCACCATGCCTGACGATAAAACATCCCCGAGCGCTCAACTCAGCTTTCTACCCGTGTTGCCGATTCCGGATCACCTGGTTGGCGAGATCCAATCCAAGCTGGCCTATGTGGACGAAGCAATCGCCCGCGCTTCGATTGAACAGAGCCAAACCCCTGCGGAAAGCCAGGCCGGCCAATTGATCATGTTAACCTTGCGCCAGTCCTTATCACTAGAACAGCAAAGCCTGCTTGAAGAGAAAGTGCAGCACGTGGTCGAGTCCATGGTCAAAGGCGCGATAAAACCCAGGATCCAGGTCTTGGAAGATCATCTCGACCGCCCGGTTCTTTATCAGGCCGATCCGATGCTGGAGCTGTCTGAACGCGGGGAAATCTATCAGGAAGGCCAGGGAATTTTCAGCCTTGGCCCTTTGCTCACCGGCTTGATCGAATACTTTGAGAGCCATTTCATCGCCTTGGCTGACTCATTCGAAGCCGTTCCCTATCGATTTCCAACCCTGATCCCAGCCCGCTATCTCGAGCGAGTCAATTACTTCTCGTCTTTTCCCCATTCATTGTCGTTTGTCACTCACCTGCGCGAAGACCTGGATGTCATCGATCATTTTGCCCAACACGCCACCTGTGACCAACATGGACTGGCTGTGCCGATGGAGTCCTTCTCGAAAATTCAAAACCTGCTCTCTCCGGCGGTCTGCTACCACCTATATTTTGCTCTGGCAGATAAACCCCTGCCAAATGGCAAAGTTGTCGCCACAGCAGTTGGCAATTGTTTCCGCTATGAAGCAATCAACCTGACCTCGCTAGAACGACTGTGGAATTTCACCATGCGCGAGATCATCTTCGTCGGCCCCAAAGATTTCGTCCTCGAGAATCGCGAGATCGGCCGCCAGCGAATGTCTAAAAGCCTGGAAGAAATTGGCCTGGCGTACCGGGTTGAAAGCGCCAATGATCCGTTCTTCATTGGAGAATTCCGCAAGCAAGCGGCGTTCCAGAGCGCCTTCCAACTCAAATTTGAAATCCGCGCCCACCTGCCTTTCAAAAACTCAACCCTGGCTGTCGGCTCCTACAACTATCACCAGGATTTCTTCGGGCGCAGCCTGGCGATCAGCCTGCCGGATGGGACGCCGGCCCACACCGGCTGCGTGGCTTTTGGACTGGAGCGGATCGCTTTCGCCTTTCTGGCCCAATTCGGACTGGATCCAGAAAACTGGCCCTCAGCCGTGCGCGATCATCTCAAGATTCAATCTGCCAGGAGATAAACCGATGGATGGAACAGCCAACCCCACCCCGGCGGATGTCGTCTATCGCCTGGCGAACGAAGCCGATTTCCCGATCATCAAAAAATATTACAACCTGCTTAACCAACATTTTTACTCATTAGGCTATCGACTGCCCCATCCTGAAGATGTGGGGGATGTTTATCTCGACTCCTTTCGCCGCACACTGGGAAAATATAGCAATGCCTGGGTCGCTGAAGTTAACGACCAGGTTGTAGCTTACATTTTATGCCGGATCAAGCGCGTTCCCCAATACATGGGCGGCGTGCTCGTAGGCGAGTTGAGCGATGAATGGGTCGAGCCTGAAGTTCGCCGTCTGCGCATCGGCGATCGCCTCTGCCGGGTTGCCTTGGACTGGTTGCGCGAGCAGAACGTCCACTCGGTTGAAATCCAGGTTCTCAACAGCAACGAAGCCAGC
>JAYRWF010000465.1:0-5057 GCA_041918195.1 Anaerolineales bacterium | reverse complement strand
TCTTTTGTTTGATTGGCGTTTGAAAAATATATTTAATAAGAAGGTTAACAAAATTGACGGCTGGCGAATTTTGTGCTATGATGCAGCGGTTAGAAATTGCCAGGCCATTGATTGGGCCTGTTACCAGCGTTTGAAGGATTTAGGGAGCGGTTGTTTGGGTCTCCAGGTAACTTATTTGGCGTCATCTCCATGTCGCCAAACTCTACAAAATACGAAATGCTGTAACTGATCGCCCCGGCTGGTTTACACTTGACGGGGCTTTTTCTTTGTTGAGAGAAGGTTTTTGAACATTGTATGAAAGATAAAAAATTACGCATAATTCCCCTGGGAGGCCTGGGGGAAGTTGGGAAGAATATGATGGTCTACGAGTACGATCAGCAGATCCTGATCGTCGATGCCGGCCTGATGTTCCCCGAAAACGATATGTTGGGGATTGATTACATCATCCCGGATATCGAATACTTAGCCGATAAGCGTGAGTGGGTGAAGGGGATTGTGATCACCCACGGTCATGAAGATCACACTGGTGCGATCCATCACCTGCTGGAGCAGGTGAATGCCCCGATCTACGCCACGCCGCTGACGCGTGGCTTGCTTGAGGTCAAGCTATCGCGTGGCGGCTTGATAAACCAGGTCAGCCTGCACACAGTCCAGGCTGGTGAAACCGTGCAGATTGGAATATTCCAGGTCGAGTTCTTCCACGTCTGCCACTCGGTGCCGGATGGTGTTGGCCTGGGGATTACCACGCCGGCTGGCCTGATTGTCCACTCAGGCGACTATAAATTCGACCACACCCCGGTGGACAACTGGCCGACCGATTATGCCAAGCTGGCTGAATTTTCTGGCCGGGGTGTTTTAGCGCTGCTGGCTGATTCGACCAATTCCTACCGGCCTGGTTGGACGCCTTCCGAGCGGGTCATCGAGCCTGCCTTTGACGAGGTTTTTCGAAACGCCCCTGGGCGCGTGATCGTGGCCAGCTTTGCTTCGCTAATCTCGCGCATGCAGCAGGTTGGCAACACTGCTCTCAAGCATGGCCGCAAGCTGGCTTTTGTTGGGATGAGCATGGTAGAAAATGCTAAAATGGCCCGCAAGCTCGGCTACCTGAATCTGCCAGATGATTTGTTGGTACCAGTAGACCAGGCTTTGAAGCTGCCCTTGAATGAAGTCGTGTTGATGTGCACTGGCACACAAGGCGAACCGACCTCGATTATGGGCCGGCTGTCGATGGGCACCAATCGCCAGTTTGATCTCCTGCCTGGCGATACCGTGGTGCTGTCCTCGCATGCCATTCCAGGGAATGAAGAAAGCGTTTACCGGACAATTAACCGCCTGTTCCGACGCGGGGCGAATGTGATCTACGATGCGATTGCACCGGTGCATGTATCCGGGCATGCCAGCCAGGAAGAGATGAAGCTGATGCTCAACCTGGTTAAACCAAAATTCTTTATCCCGATGCATGGCGAGCTTCACCAGCTGCACCAACACGCCAGCATAGCCCGAAAGCTGGGATTCCCGTCAGAAAGGATCGCAGTGGTTGAGAATGGCCAGGTGATCGAATTTGAGGCTGGCGAGATGTACCTGGGCGAGCGTATTCCTGGCGGCTACATTTTTGTCGATGGAGCGATGGTCGGGGATATCGGGCCGACGGTGGTGCGGGAGCGCGAGACGCTGGCACGCGAGGGGGTCGTCCTGGTCAATTTGACTGTCGACCGGAACACCCGGCTATTATGCGAAGAGCCGGAAATTATCTCGCGTGGTTTTATTTACCCGCGCAGCACGGAAGAATGGGCTGGAGCGATGTCACGCCTGGTCAAAGAGATCGTCCAGAATGGCAATGGCAGCCTGGAAGATGACCTGGAACAGATGGTCAAGTCTTTTATCTATAACAAGACCAAGCGCCGCCCGATTGTGTTCGTCACCATCAGCCGAAAGTAAAAAACTCATCGGGTTCTTTCCAACCCTCTTGCCCGAGCAAAGGTACAAAGGCGACTGGGAGCACGGCTTCGTACTCCCAGCCAGCCGCGCCGTGCTGCCAGATCTGGATGTTTTGTGCGCCGCGCGCGCCGACCGGAATGACCAGCCGGCCTTGTGGCGTAAGCTGGTCGAGCAGCGGCCTGGGGGTGCGGGGGGCAGCCGCGGTGACGAGGATCGCGTCAAACGGAGCAAATTCGGGCAGGCCGAGGCTGCCGTCGCCGGTGTGAACGCTGACATTCGCATAGCCGAGACGGCTGAGCAAGCTGGCTGCCCCCTGGGCAAGCTCGGCGTGTCGTTCGATGGTATAGACTTGCCTGGCCAGGCAGGATAGCACCGCCGCCTGGTAACCAGAGCCAGTACCGACCTCGAGCACTTTTTCACTCCCGGCCAGGTGGAGCGCCTGGGTCATGAAGCCAACGATATAGGGTTGGGAGATCGTCTGTCCGAGCAAGATCGGCAGGGGCCCATCCATATAAGCCAGTTTCCGCTGTTCAGGAAGCACGAATAAGTGCCTTGGTACACAGCCTATAGCTTCCAGGACACGTTCGTCGGTGATATCACGCCGCCGGAGCTGGCGCTCTACCATCGCCTCCCGCTCATCGGTGAAAAAATCCTCGGAGTCCATTGGGATGTACATTAGCTCAATAAATAGGCTATGATCCAGCGGGTTGTCGCCAGTAAGGCTTCCAGGTGGGTCCGTTCGTAGTTGTGCGAGGCGTCCACACCGGGGCCGATCAGGGCCACTGCCACGTCGCCGCCCGCTCGCCAATAAGCCTCACCATCCGAACCGTAGAAGGGATAGATATCCACCCGGTAAGGAATTTCATGCTGCGCAGCCAGTTTGCGTAGACGTTGGCCCATTTCAAAATGATACGGGCCGCCGCTATCCTTAACGCACAGCGTTGTGTTGAATTCGTCGGATGTTTGGCCGTCGCCGACTGCGGCCATGTCGACGGTCAGCAATTCTGTGACCTCGCCTGGGATTCCAGCGGCGGCACCATGGCCAACCTCTTCATAATTACTGATATGTAAATAGGTAGTTTGAGCCGGTTGCAGGCCGGCGTCGCTGATAGCTTTCACGGCTGCCAAGATACAAGCCACACAGGCTTTGTCATCCAGGTGGCGCGAGCGGATGAAGCCATTGGTGACCTCGACCCGCGGGTCGAAAGCCACGAAGTCTCCGACCTGGATTCCGAGCGCATGGGTCTCTTCCATACTGGCAGTCCGGGCATCCAAGCGAACTTCCAGGGTGTCGTCTTCTCGCTTGGTTTCATTCACCTGGACACTGTGGACATGCGCCGAAGGCTTGGTCAGCAGCAAGGAGCCGCGTACGGGTGGATTGTCCTGGGGGAAAATCCAGCAGCCTTCGCCTTCGACGGTGTTCCAGGCAAAGCCGCCGATTTTAGTCAATTTTAAGCGACCATTGCTCTTGATTTCTTTTACCATCGCTCCCAGGGTATCGACATGGGCGGTCAGGGCGCGTGGGCTGTCGGATTGGTCCCCTGCCCAGGTCGCCACCAGGGCGCCTTTGCGAGTTTTCGATAGGGCTAGACCAGGCAGCTTGCGCAGGGCTTCTTCTGTGAACGCAATTGCCTGGTGGGTGAAACCGGTTGGACTGGGGGTATTCAGCAGGCCAGTCAGGAATTCGATCAGGTATTGACTGTCAATGGTTGGTATTCGCATGTGAGTCTCCCGGGGAATGAAATCCTTATAGTTGGATTATACCCGTGAAAAAATCATATTTGGCCCTGGTTGGTGCGGTATAATGGGCCGCATGGCAAATCCTGATATTAATGATACTGTTCCATTCGTGGTTCCGCCAGATGAGAGCTCGTCGAAGCCGGCTGGCAAGCCAGGCAATCCGTGGACGAAAATGACTTTGGCTGGCTTGTTGGTGCTGATTCTCATCGGTGCGATCAGCGCTTATGCTGGCTATTCCTCGGGCATTACTCGCCGCCAGCAGGCTGAGCAGGCCCAGTATAAATCGGTGGCAGCCGAGCAATTTGACCTGGCGTTACAGGACATCGAAGTCGGCCGGTTCCAAAAAGCGCGTGAACGGCTTGAGCGTGTGGCCCAGCTTGATCCAACCTACCCCAACCTGACCGAAAAGTTGGCTGAGGTGTTGGCTTTGATCAATGCGACGGCTACCCCCACCCTGGCGCCGCTGCCGACCCTGGCGCCAACCGCGGATGTCAGCGGTGTGGAAGGTCTGTTGAGTCAGGCCCAGCAGTTGATGTTCAATGGCGATTGGGCCGGGGCGATAGAAACGCTACTCAACCTGCGCAAAGAAGACCCGGCTTATAAAGCGGTTGAAATTGATGGCTACTTGTTCCTGGCGTTGCGCAATCGCGGCCTGGAAAAAATCTCCCGCCAGGCCGACCTGGAGGGTGGGTTATACGACCTGACCCTGGCATCTCGCTTTGGCCCCCTGGATAATGAAGCTCAGGGCTACATCAGTTGGACCAGCCTGTACATCACCGGCGCCAGCTTTTGGGAGTTGGATTGGGCAAAAGTGGTTGAGTATTTTTCACAGGTGGGGCTAGCCTTGCCTGGGCTGCGCGATCGCTCGGGGCTGACCGCTTCGGAGCGCTATCGCCTGGGATTGAAAGGCTATGGAGTGACCCTGGCAAATGCTGGCGATCCTTGTGCAGCAGCCGAGCAGTTACAACTTTCCCTTTCGATTGCTTATGACGCTGAAGTTGAGCAGCTTATGAATGAAGCTTACACAGCTTGCCAGGGTGGGGCATCTGAAGAGCTGCCAGCGGAAGAACAACCCGTCTTGCCGACGGACAGCCAGGTTCCACCGGCTGGCACAGTACCACCACCGGATGAAATCCCACCCACCGAACCGGCGCCTTATCCGACGCCATGACGGTTCCAATTTGGGCTTTGTCCCTGGCTTTCTGGCTGCACATGCTGGCCACCGTGGTCTGGATCGGTGGTTTAGCAACAATTGCGCTGCTGGTACTCCCAGCAGCGCGGCGCGCCTTGGCGGCTGCAGAGTATGCCACTCTCTTAGGCCAGATTCAGCGCCGCTTCGATCCATTAGGCTGGTTTTCCTTGGTGGTATTGGCCGGGACTGG
>JAYRWF010000464.1:0-2494 GCA_041918195.1 Anaerolineales bacterium | reverse complement strand
GTAGGGTATCCTGGACGATGGCGAGCAGGACCGGTTGGCTACTCAGGGCAGTGAAGCCGAGCAAGAGCAGGAGTGGGACAACCAGCCAGCCGGAGACGTTCAGGAAGATCAGCAGCAGGATGGAGGAGAGGATCGTTGCTGCCAGTAAGATCGATTTGCGACCGATCCGGTCGCTCAGCGGACCGCTGGAGAGCGCCCCGGCGACCCCGGCAAATTCAAGGATCGACAAGGCGCCGCCAGCCAACCACAGGCTGGAACCCTGTTGGCTCATATAGATGGGCAAGTAGGTGACCAGGCTGTCGAGCATGAAGTTGCGAAAAAAGGTGATCAATAGCAGGGGGAGAAACAGGCTGCGCAGGGCAGGTTTGAGCGCGGCCAGGCTGCCCGTGCGGAGCGGGCTGACCGGCACCCGGCGCAGGCCAAAGAATAGAATCAGGCTGGCCGCCCAACCTGGGATGAACAGACGGTATACACCTTCCAAGCCCCACAGAGAGACCGCCCAGACGGCGATCAGCGGGCCCAGGGTACGGGCCAACTCGCCACTGGCCATGAACAGGCTCATCCCCAGCCCGACCTGGCGGCCAGAGACGCGGGCGATCATTGCCGGGGCCGGGGCATGGAATGCGGCGACGCTGATACCGGTGATGAAGAGCAGGATCGCCAGAGCCAGGTAGCTATCGGCGAAGCCAAGCAGGCTGATCAGGCTGGCGGTTACTGCGGGAGCCAGGATTATGAAATAGCGCAGGCTGATCCGGTCGGCCAGGTAGCCGATGAAGGGGTTGAGCACCGCCGGGAGTTGGAGGATGGCGGTAAGAGAGCCCGCTGCAGTTAAAGTAAGGGAGAGCTTTTCAATAATAACCGGCAGCAAGGGAGCAACAAAGGCAGTATAAGTATCGTGAACGAAGTGGGCTCCGGCGATGGGCATGACCTGGCCGGTTTGGAAGTTTTTTTCTTGGTCGATTGGTAAGGTGATCGTGTCGCTGGTCATGGTGTGGAGTGGGGCGAAGAGTTACCAGTGATTCCAATGGACGATGGCGTCGATGGGACGGCGACCGCCCTTGTGGGGCGGCGCGCTGAATTGGCTGGCGTCTAATGGGTAGCCGAAGGAGATCGCGAAGCGCAAGTGCAAGTCTGTTGGAAAACCGAGCGCCTGGCGAGCCTGGTCTTCACGGTAGATAGTTGCCAGGCAAGAGCCGACGCCCAACTCCCAGGCGGCTAGCTGCATGTAGGCGGCCGCCTGGCCGAGGTCGAACAAGCGTTGGAATTTTTCGGCAGGGTCCTCGGAGAGCAGGGCGACGCCCAGGGCTGCTCCGGCGAGATGTCCAGCCCACTCGCCACATTCCGAAAGGTCTTTCAGAATGGCCTTATCGGTGATTGCAATGAAATTCCAGGGTTGGCTATTCTTTGATGATTGGGCGCGACGGCCAGCGTTGAGGATGGCAATGGCCACTTCCTCGGGGAGAGGTTGGTCGGTGAATTTGCGGATGGCGCGCTTGAGGCGGATGGCGTCGCTAACGCTTTGGGTGGCGTCCATGGCGATCAGCTTTCTGGGATTACTTAGAATCCCTGTTCGCAAAAATGAGGCTCGAAAGTAAAGATGGCGTCTTGCCCAACCTGGCGGATGCTTTCGATCAGTGATGGAATCAGGTCTCTCCGGTCAGCATGATAACATTTGTGAGGCGGTCTTGCAAGGCGACTTCAAGATGGAGTTTGCCCAGCGCTAAGGTATAGCAAAAAAGGGGTTGCCGGCTCTGGCTCACTCCTGGAGGGTGATCACCACCCCAGTCAGGTTGGAAAGCGGGTTTAGGCGCAGGGAGATACTCAGGTTGCGCCCGTCTTTGGTGTAGTTGAGCAGGGCGGATGTTTTGGTGATCGATGAGCCGGCCATCACTTTGGTCCAACCATGGATGGGCAGTTGGTTTTCGAAGAACAGGATCAACTGGTTGATGTTGGTCTGCATCAAGAAGGAGACCAGATTGCGGGAGACAAACAAGTCGCGCAGGTCACCGGGTGGAATAGGTACGTCAGCGGGGAGGTTGGTGACCGGCGAGGTGGCCTGGTTATCCGGAACAGCTTGCGGGTCTGGGGTGGGCGTGTGAGTTGATGTTGGGGTTGGGCGGCGAGCAGCCTGGGTTTCGAGGGCTTGAGAGGTCTGGACCAGGCCAGCGTTTTCGGCGATGCGGGTTGAGATCGCCTGGGCAGTTATGAGCAGGATGCGTTCGGTTTCAGGCGCGGGTGTGGGCAGTTGGTTATTGGGGAGGGCGTTGCAGGCGGTGATGGCGACCAGCAGGCCAAGCCAGACGCTGAAGCGCCAGTAATTGAGAATGCAAGAGCCGCTCATTCGCCCGGCAATCGCCCACCTCCTTTCGCAACAAAGTCAACTATCCTATTCCAACAGAGCTTTGGCCAGGCCTTCCAGGCCATCCAAGTCTTCCAGGTCGAGCCATTGAAGCATGACCTGTTGGACGCCGGCCTGGGCGAGCTCTTCGATCTG
>JAYRWF010000463.1:0-6396 GCA_041918195.1 Anaerolineales bacterium | reverse complement strand
CTGCAGGCCTGGAATGCCTACGGTGCTCAGTATGTCACCGTGCCAATGGATGATCATGGCATGGACACCGACACACTTGAAAATGCCCTGCGCAGCGGACCGAAATTTATTTATGTTTTGCCGAATTTCCAGAATCCAACCGGAGTGACCCTATCATACGAAAGGCGGGTCAAGTTAATCGAACTGGCTGACCGTTATGGGGTGCCGATTGTCGAAGATGATCCCTATGGGCAGCTCCGCTACGAAGGTGAGCACCTGCCTTCGGTCGTTGTGATGGATAGCCAGTTTCGGGATAACTGCTCGGTTTGCTACCGGGGCAATGTAATCTACTTGAGCACCTTCTCGAAGATCCTGGCACCAGGATTGCGTCTCGCCTGGGTAGTGGCGCCCCCTGAGGTGATCCGCAAGCTGGTTCAAGCTAAGCAAGGCGCTGACTTGCATACGGCCTCCTTCATCCAGGCTGTGGCCTTTGAAGTGGCTAAAGGTGGATTTATAGACCGGCATGTTAAGCACATTCGTGAGGTCTACACAGAACGCCGCGATGTCATGTTAGCGGCGATGGATGGCTATTTCCCGCCCGGGGTAGAGTGGACCCATCCCGAAGGCGGCCTGTTCTTGTGGGGCACCCTGCCTGAATCGCTCAGCTCGGCCGAAGTCTTAAAGTTGGCTATTGAGCAGAAGGTGGCTTTTGTTCCGGGAGCGGCCTTCTATCCGAATGGCGGTGGGCACAACACGATGCGCTTGAATTTTTCCAATGCCACACCCGAAAAAATCCAGCTTGGTATTTCCCGCTTAGGAAAAGCCATTAAGGAGAAGATGGGAGAAGCCGCCGGGTTCTAACTGGCCAAAAATAAAAAAACAGCCGCTTGCCAGGCGGCTGTTTTTTTTTGTGCACATTTGCTATTTGATTGCAAGCAGCTCGACTTCAAAAATGAGCGTAGCGTTGGCGGGAATGACGTTTTGAATTCCTTTTTCACCGTAAGCAAGCTCAGGTGGAATGGTCAATCTGCGCTTTCCGCCGACCTGCATGCCGGCTACCCCTTCGTCCCAGCCCTTGATGACAGCTCGCTGCCCAAGAGCGAAGACAAAGGGTTTACCACGGTCTAACGAGGAATCAAACTTTTTTCCATCTTCCAACCAACCGGTGTAGTGGACTTCGACCTGATCACCCGCTTTGGCCACCGCGCCTTCGCCAATCACCAATTCTTCAATTTTCAAACCAGATGGGTTGATCGTAGCTGGTCCAGCAGCAGGCTGTGGGCCGCCCAAGGTTTGATAGACCAGGAAACCAATTAATCCTAACAGGAGCAACCCGATGATGATGAGAGCAATACGTTGATTACGGATCCGGCTTGCTCGCCGGCGAGCGCGGTCGGAGCGCTGCGATTGTGCCATAGGTCACCTCAGATGATGGAATAATCTCGGCCAGATTATACTTTATCCCTCGATTTGCTCAAATAGATTTCCCAAGCTTTCGATGACTTGCTCTTGCAGTTTATGACCTGAGATAGTGTCAGGCAGATCGCCGGGCTGAGGGCTATATGTACCGAATTGGGCATGATTTCCGCCTTCTATTGAAAAGAGACATATTTATCCATACAGAAGAGATTTTTGTTTAAGCGCAACCAGCATATCATAGGTGATCATTTCACTGCCCAGGCGGGTCATCTGGTTGTTGCCGCCATGCTCATCCGAACCACCACTGACCAGCAGGTTGAAACGCTTTGCCAGGTCCAAGAAATGCTGTCGAGCAGGCTGGTCAAGGCGTGGATGGTAGATCTCCAGTCCATCCAGGCCATGCTCGACCAGCCAGGCGATTTGGCCCCCTTGCAGCCATCCACCTGGGATTTGAACTGCGATCGGATGGGCCAGGATGGCTACCCCACCAGCCTGGTGAATGATACCGATCGCCTTATCAATGCTCAGCGCAGCCGGTCGCGCTTTGGCCCAGAAAGCCTCGAAAATCGCCAGTCCTTCGTTCCAGGAACTGGCATGGCCGAGCTGGTTTAGGGCCTGGATAACCTGGCGTGCCCCGGGGTAACGCGGATTCTGGTCCTGGACATCGAAAATGCTGATCGGATAGCCGGCCTGGGTCATAGCCTGGCAGATCTCGCTAATCCGGGCGCGCAGATCGAGCATGGCTGCCCGGCAACAGGATTGGATGAAATCAGACTGTGGATCAAAAAAATAACCCAGCAGGTCAACATCGACAGGATTTAGGGCAGCTTCACCGTTTTTCCCAGCCGGAATATTCCAGCTCGTGGTCAGTTCTACGCCAGGCGCTAACTCCAGGCAGAGTTTTTCGGCAATAAAGGCTGCTTCTGGGTAAGCATGCAGGTTATCGTGATCCGTGATGGCGATGGTTTTGAGCCCAATATCCTGGACGCAGTGGAGTAGCTCAGCTGGCGAAGCGCTGCCATCTGAGTAAAAGGTGTGCATGTGGAGATCGATCGTCGAATTGCTCATATCCTTTTCCTGGTTAGAATTCACCGGCCATTGAGCCAGCATAGCCGGTCAACTCAGCATAGCCATTGCCTTGTACTTCAGCCCCGGCTTGCGTGCCAGTGATCCGGATTGCCCCTTCCCAATAGGCGTAAGAGACATCCAGTTCCTGATCCGCCTGGTGGGGCTGGATTTCGAGTTCCAGTTGTAAGGATGGGATGCTCAACCGCCATCGGGAGGGGTAGTTGGCCTGGGTGCGCGGGCTGGACCAACGGTCCAGTACCTGTAGATTAAAATCGTCCAGGCTCAACTGGCGCGTCGATCCATCTGGATCAATGAAGGCACCCGCTGAATAGGCATCCAGGCTGCCGTCTGCTTTTCGAATTTGAAAGAGCATTAGTTCGGCGCCATTCTCAAGCTGGATCGAGAACCAATCCCAGCCGACCTGGTCAGCCGAGAGTGCGCTGGTGCTCCATTCGTGATCCATCCAGCTCAAGCCCTCGACGGGATAGCGAGTATCATTCAGGACCACTTCTCCCCTGGTTTCCAGGCGGGTCAGGCTGACGTAATAAGACGCATTACCAGGCTGTGGACCTTTCTGGCTGTAGCCTCGGTCGCCTTGTAGGATTGGGCCTTTGCGGTCCACCAGGTCCAATTTCACCTCGAGCCAACCCGCCGGCGTTGGCTGGCTGGCAACCAGCCGGTAACTACCCGGAGTGGTCTCCGTCACGCTCCAATCATTTAGCCAAACCTTGAACGGAGGCGACTCCGCGCCTGCCAGCCCGGCCGCGCCTCGTTCCAGGCGCTCTTCAGCGTGAAAGGTCTCTCCTCCGATATCGCTCAGTGCGAAATGCGCCATGTAGACCTGGTTTGAGCTCCAGTCGGAAGGGCGAGAACTGACCTGGTTGGTGGGCAGGAGGGCCCGGCGGAAAAAGGTGAGCTGGTAACCAAATCGGCGCCCACTGCTGGTGACCAGGTTGCCAGTGTAGTACCACCATTCAGTCTGGAAATCTGGGTGGGCGCCGTGGTCAGTTGGAAAAACGAACTCGATCGGTTCTTCGGCGCGTGAAAAGCCTGCGCTATTGCTTCCGTCTGCCAGGCCTGCAGGCTGGCGTACCAGGGCAGACTCCACCGCCTGGGGGGCTTTTGGCCGAGTGAAGAGATAGATTCCTACCAACAGCAGCGTAACGCCGAGAAAAACAGCAAGAACTCTGGATTGGCGATTCATTCTCACCTTTTACTCGGATCGCAGCGCTTCAGAGGCAACCATCCTGCCCATGCGCAGCGCCGGGTAAATCCCAGCCAGCAAAGCTGCGCTTGTCGCCAGGAGTAGGGCCGCAATGAAAGGTTGTGGGTCAAGCTGGAGTTGCAGCGTCCAACCGAATGATCTTCGGTTGATGATATAAATCAAGATCAATGACAGTGCAAAACCTGTCGGCATCGCGAGCAACCCGGCGGTTATGCCCATCAAACCCGTCTCGAGTAGCACCAGGTTCCACATCTGGCGCACAGTCAGTCCGATCGAACGCAGGATGCCCAGCTCGCGCTGGCGTTCCAACTCGAGCGAGAGCAGCGCGCTCAACACCCCGATGAAAGCTACCCCGGTAGCCAGGAGCTGCAGCGCGCCGGTAATGGCAAACGTCCGGTCGAAAACCTCCAGGACCTCCTGGCGTAAAGCCTGGTTCGAGCGGATCAACAGGCTCTGCTGTCCGGCGAAAGCATCCTGAAGCTCGGTCACGGTTTGGTCGGGATCTACCTCCGTCGCCAGGCGCAAGGCCAATGCGCTGAGTTGGGTGTCGTTCCAGTTCTGCTGGTAGATTGGCAGCGCCATCAGGATTGTGCCTTGGGTTGAAGCGTAGTCATAATAAACCCCGGCCACTGGGAAGGTTTTCAGGCCCGTCGAGGTGTACAGAGCCACTTCGCCGCCGCTGCGTGGCAAGCGATACAGGTTGGCGAAAGGCTCGGACACCAAGATCGCACCGCGGGTCATTTCCTGCCACAATTCTTTTTCTGGCGCACTGGTCGATACGAAGTCGCGCTCCTCTGCCAGGTTGAAATTGTCTGTGGCCGAAACCTGGACTGGCCCTTGGGCAGATTCCACGCTAACCGCTCGCAGGACATCCACCCGGGCAACCCCTGGCCAGGTCTTGACGCGCTCGATCAAGGTAGGATCGAGCGCTGTGGTCGGTGCGGTGGCCGATAAGTTTGGGGCAGAGATATAGATATCGCCTTGCAAGGTGTCGTTCAGCCAGGTGATAATAGTCTGGCGAAAGCTGCCGACCATCAGGCTGACGCCGATGGTAACCGAGACGGCGACCATCAGCGACATCACGGCAATCGAAGTTCGACTCAGGCTGTTCACCACGCTACGCGGCGCCATCCGGCCCAAGACTCCCCACAATCGGCCAAGACCAGGCGTAGCACGGAGCATGAAGTGTTTGGTTACTAGGGGGGCTAGCATCGCAAAGCCAACGATAATTGCGAAGGTGGCGATAAAACTGATCAACAGCGATTGGGTTGGCAGCAGCAACAAGCCGACACCGCCCAGGATCATCGCTCCGCCTGCCCAGGCTGCCAGGCTGACCGCTCGATTGGCTTTGCTTTCCAGTCCCGAGCGCGACAGAGCAGCCCGTGCCGGGACTGAAGCTGCTTCCCAGGCAGGCGGGGCTGCCGAGAACAGGGTAGCGAGCAGCCCGAGTAGAAAACCTTTCAGCAGGCTTTCCGGTGGGACCTGGATGCCGCGCACGGTTATCACGAAGAATAGGTCGGTGATCGTTTGGGTAACCAGGCCAACCGCCCCCTGGCCCATCAGGATGCCAAGTCCCAGGCCCAGGCTGGCCCCGAGCACGCCCGCGACCAGGGCTTCGCTAATCACCAGGCCGAAAATTTCCCGCCGGGTGATCCCCAGGCAGCGCAGCGTGCCAAACAATGGCCGGCGCTGGACGACGGAAAAAGTCATTGTGTTGTAGATTAAGAACATGCCCACTACCAGAGCCAGCAGGCTCAGGGCGGTCAAATTCACGCGGAAAGCGCCGGTCATTTGTTCGACCGCCCCCTGGCGGGCTTCGACCGGGGCAAGTTGGGCGTTGGCAGGTAAGAAGGCTTGCAAAGCCGCCAAGCAGCCGGCGGGCTGCTGTCCCGGGTTTGTGCAAGGCTGGGTCGGATCCTCAGGCAGGATTAAATCGATCCGGTCCAAACGCCCGATCCGCCCGGTTAATTCCTGGGCAGTGGAGATATCAGCCAGGATTAAGCCATCCATGGCGCGTTGGCTCAGGCGGTTGGAAGGGGCCAGTAAACCGCTGATCGTGGCAGTCTGCTGCTGCCCGTTCATCTGCAGTTCGATGGTCTCACCAGCCTCAAGGTTGTAACGGGCAGCCAGGCTTTCTGAAATCAAAATTGCGCCTGGCTGGGTCAGGAAGTTAGCCAGGTCGGCGACGGAGGGCTGGTTGGCGTTTGCTGGATTGCTGGCGTCCAGGGCATTTTGATTCCCCAGGTAACTCCGAAAAGGGGCATCCGCGAAGGGATCCAGGCCAAGCAATTGAAGGGGTTGTTGGCCAAGTTGGGGGGAGGTCAGGTAGCTGGTGATGACTGGCGCAGCTGACCGCACCAAACCAGACTGGCGCAGGCGGGCATAGACCTCCTGGTCGAGTCCGGTGGGTCCAGCGATGATTTGGTGGGTTGCCTTGCCGGCGATGGTTTCAGTGCTTAAATCAAAAGCCCGGCTGGCGCTGGCGTTAGCCAGGTCAACGGCTACCGCTACCGCTACCCCGAGGGTGATACCCAGGATCATCAACGCGGTTTGCCAGGGGTGGCGGAAAAGATGGCGCCAGCCGACTCGATACAGGGTCATAGTTTCTTGCGGTATACCCGGTGGTTTTTGTAGGCTTTTCCGCCCAGGTTGATCAGGTCTGCCCGCATCGTCCCTGCGGTTTCAGCCACCTGGGTCATATCAAT
>JAYRWF010000462.1:0-7097 GCA_041918195.1 Anaerolineales bacterium | reverse complement strand
TGCCATGGCCGACGTCCTGCCTGGCTCGCTCTGAAAGATACCACTTATGTTCCAGCACCTGGCAGTATTGCTCGAAGACATCCTGCTCTAGATCGGATGCCTGACGCAGGCGCACAACAACTGGGCCATAGACATTCTCCAACCAGTGGTAAGCCGCGGCACTGAGCGGTGTGCTGCGGTTATTTTGATTGGACAGGGTAGCCTTTAGCTCCTGGATTTCGTTCATCATTCTTTGGGCCTGGCGCTCCTGTGCATCGATACCTGTCAGGGTCTGAAGCTGGTCATGGTGAAAATTGCGATCCGAGACAACCACGCGCAAGCGAAGTTGGTCTCCATTCTCTGTGCCAGCTAATTCAACATCGCCAACCGAGAACCCCAGGTCATTCAAGGCCCGAATTCGTTCCTGGATACGGTAGTGCTCCCCAGCGGTGATGATGTCCTCGCGGGTGATTTCTTCCCACAAGTTTTGGTAGCGTAGCTTAATGTAAGCCCCAGTCTCGGAGATTGGAACATCCTCGGCCAATAAATTCAAGGCCCGCAGGTCCAGTAGATCGCCATCAATGTTCTCTTCCATAATCAGCAGGTCTTCAAAACGATCGGTAGCTGGCAAATTCTCAAAGATCGCGGCTGTCTCGGCATCCACTAAATAAGCTTGCAGCGCTCCTGCATCACGGCGAAAAAGCGTATTAGAAAGCGAACAGTCGCCCCAATAAACGCTTGCCAGGTGAAGTTGGACCAATAAACCAGCAATAGCATCCAACAGATGCTGGCGGTAGTGCAGCAGGCTACTGCTCATGAACAACGAACGGTATGGTAAGCTCCGATCTAAATAGCGAGTAATTAGAGCACTGGAGGACCGGTTGGGGCCGACCGATTGAAAATAACCAACCGGGGGTACCACCGGGAGGCGATGTTGCTCCATTTCTTCAAGCAAACGGTATTCTTTTTCCGCCAGCCCATGGGGTAGCTCTTTAATTGCAAACACGATCCCAGCGTAATTGACAAAAACCACCGGATGGCGCGACAAGCCGCGTGGCAAGTTTTCCAAGCGCTGGCAGTGGTTAGCCCAATCCACCAAGGGGACTGACCAGGGTAAGTCAGCAAAATCAGGGAAACCAGGGCGGACAAAGCCTTCGAATCTCATTTCAGTACTGCCTGCTAATCGCCTTCAGCAATGGCACGAGCCTGCTCAATATAGGCAAGGCTTTGGTGCCGAAAATAGGTATTATAAAGTGAGGCGTAGTGACCACCTTGGGACAACAAGGCATCATGAGAACCCTCCTCTATAATTTTACCTTTTTCTAAAACAATGATCCGGTCGGCCGCCTTGACAGTGGACAGGCGGTGGGCAATCAGGATGCTGGTGGTATGGCGCAGGATCATGTTTAATGCCTGTTGAATTTGCCATTCGGTAAACGGGTCAATGCTCGCGGTAGCTTCATCGAGGATGAAAATGGCTGGTTTTTGGACCAATACTCTCATCAGAGAAACCAATTGGCGCTGGCCCATTGAAAGCCGGGCGCCACGCTCTCCCACCTCGGTCTGTAATCCATGCGGCAGGCTTTCCAGCCACTCGCCATCTCCAATTTGGCGCGCCAACTCGGTGATCTCAGCTTTAGTGGCTTCGCTCGGACAGGCATAACAGATGTTTTCTGCTATTGTTCCCGAAAACAAGAAGGGGATTTGAGAGACAATACCCAATTGTGAGCGGTATGATTCCAGGTTGAAGGTGCGGATATCCTGGCCATCGACGCGAATGGCGCCATCTTGAAACTCATAGAAACGGGCAATCAGCTTGCCAATCGAAGATTTTCCAGCGCCAGTGTGACCCACCAGCGCTACCGTTTCTCCTGGCCGGATATGCAAGTCAAAATGATCCAGAACAGGTTCATTTTCGGCATAGCGGAAGGAAACACTTTCGAAGGAGATGTCGCCTTTCAAGCCTGGCGCGAGGCGATCGTCAATTTGACGAACTTTCGGCTCGGCATCCACGAGGGCAAAGACCCGCTCTGCCGCCGAGAGACCGGACTGGACCTGGGCCCAGAAAGCGGATAGATTAAGAACCGGGAAATAGAAGCGATCCAAGCTTTGCAAGAAGAGAAACCAAGATCCGATGACAATCACACCACCGACCACGCTCAGCCCGCCCAAGTACACCAGAAAGGCGGTGGCAACCCCACTCAAAGCGTTCAGAGTAGGAAAAACCATCGAGAGAACCAAGCCGCGCCGGACATTCACCTGGTAAGACTGGCGATTGGCGCCATCGAAATCCCGGTAGACGGACGCTTCCTGACGAAAGTTCTTTGCGACCGCAATCCCGCTGACTGTCTCTTTGATGGTTGCATTAACATTGGCCATCGCGCGCATGCCAGAACGAGTTACTTTACGAGCCAAGCGGCGAAAGCTGACTGCTCCCAGGAAAGTTATCGGTAACGAAGCAAACAACGCCAGGGATAACTTCCAGTCAATCGAAATCAACACGCCGCCCAGGATTAACGCCTGGATGACCTGGGAAAGCAGGTCAGTAACCAGCACTACCATCTGGCCGAACTCATTCGTATCCGAGGTGATGCGCGAAACCACCTTACCGGAGGAAAATTCATCATAGAAGGAAAGATCATGGTCCGCGGCCGCTGCGAAGGCATCGCTGCGAAGTTTTAGCACGCTATCGCCAATCACTCGAACGGTCATCCGTCGCCGTAGCAAATTAGAAGTCCAGGTGGAAAGGCCGATCAGGAATATCACACCACTGACCCAAGCAATCCGCGAGGCAGTGATTTCCACGCCATACCCGGTGACAGCCCGGCTGACCAAGATCGGCGTCGCTGACCCTGCCAGGGCAATCAGCAGTAAATAAGAAACAATTCCCAGCAACTGGCGAGTGTAAGGGCGGAAATATTGAGCGATACGCCGCACCAGTTCACGATCGGTGTACTGGCGATCATATCCTTCTGTGTCCAGGCCGCTAAAAAAACCCATTCTCTAATATCCAATCTATCCGGGCTGCTTAAGCACTGAAAATGCGTCGGTATGCCTCGGAGGAATGCAACAGCTCTTCATGCGTTCCTACCGCTGACAGGCGTCCCTGGCGAAGAACCAGGATTAAGTCTGCCCAGCGGATTTGCGATAGGCGATGGGTAATGATGAGAGTCGTCCTGCCGCGAGCGGCAGCGTAAATGGCACGCTGAATTAAGTCTTCCGTGGCGCTGTCAATTGCGCTAGTCGAATCATCCAGGACCAAAACCTTTGGGTCGGTCAGGAAAGCGCGCGCTAAGGCCAGGCGTTGGCGTTGCCCGCCAGATAAGGTTACCCCACGCTCGCCAATTACCGTGTCATAGTCGTCCTGGAATGACCGAATGAACTCGTCGGCTTGAGCAGCCAGGGCAGCCTGCTCGATGGCTGGCATTTCGGCTTTCGGATCGCCAAAAGCGATATTGTCCGCAATTTTTCGCGAGAACAAGAAGATATCCTGCTCAATGATGGATGTGCCACGCCGTAGAGACTCCAGGTTCCAATCGCGCACATCCACGCCATCGACCAATACTTTGCCAGCGGTCACGTCATAGGTGCGGTTGACCAGTTTAACCAGGGTCGTTTTTCCTGCTCCGGTCTGGCCAACGATGGCCACGGTTTGACCCGGTTTGACACGAAAAGAAATATTTACGAGCACCGGTTCGGGGCTGTTTTCATAGGCGAAGGTTACATTCTGAAACTCGATTTCTCCTCGCAGTGGCCCTTGATAACCGCTGGTGTTTTGATCCAGGTTATTTTCCCGGTTCATCAAATCCAGAATGCGCCGGGCGCTGGAAAGGCCTAAGGAGACCTGAGAATAGGCGAACAGCGAAGTAAAGGTGGGAAAACCAAAAAGCTGGATTAATCCAAAGAATGCTACCACTTGACCGATGTCGAGCAGGCCGCGTTGAAACAGGACCAGGGACTGGAATAATGCTGCAGCTTCTGCCAGGCCGAGCAAAAGCAGGGGGATAAACCGCGCTTCAACGTCACCCTGGCGTACATAAGCATCTCGGAAACGCCAGGCATTGGTTTGGAAGCGATCAACTTCACGCCGCTCCTGGGCCATGCCTTTCACCGTTTCAATTCCATCAATTGCCTCGGCCAGACGGGTGTTCAATTGGCCAAAGGATTTACGAACTGCGCTGGTGATCGGGTTCAGTTCGTGCAGATACTGCCAAAGGGCAAGAAAATAGCTGATAATGAAAATGGTCGGGACAATCACTAAGGATGGGTGGTAGCGCGGGGCAATCAGCAATGGCATGACCATGAAAGTGGCAGAGCCAATCACCAGGTTCAACCCAGGGCTGAACAAGAAATTGATCTCACGCACATCATTGGTCGCCCGGGCCATCGTGTCGCCAACTGGTTGTAAGCTGTGGAAAGTCATGCTTTTTCCCAATAAGCTTACATAGAGTTCTTCGCGGGTATCACGTTCCATGCGCTGACCGATTAATTCGGCGCTGAAGTTACGACCGAACTGGAGCACGCCGCGCAGGATCTGGGTGCCGCCGATGATGAAGGCGATCGGTAATAATGCGGCAGTATCCGGAACCGGTTGGTCGATTGCATTGAATGCTCGCCCAATATACACCGGCACCAAAGCCGCTAAACCGGCGTTTCCTAAAGCGCCTACCAACATGCTGACCATCAAATACCAATGGCGGAGGGCGTGCGACAAAATCCAGCGCAATGGGCTGCGCTGGTCAGAGGTTTTTTTATGTGGAAGAGTAAACTCGCTCGAGGCAGTTAGATTGCTCATGAATTGATCGTGATTCAGTGTTTCCTGATCCGGTTGAAACACCGGCACGCGCTTAACCCATCAGGACAAATAGCGATTATACAACAAAACCGCTGATTATCCTGATTCGCCAGGGAATGGCAGGTCTGCGGCAATTTTATATAGTCCTAGGAGGGGGAAGCGCTCCGCCGATATTCGGCGCATTCGCCCATTTCGTGGTGTAACTTTATAGGTTTGTCCGTTTCGATGTAAAAGCGGGATTGCTCGACGTCGGCGACCGAATACCTGGCGCATCAATCCTGAGAAACGCCGAAAACTTTCCAACTCTGCCGGATAGACTCGGAAAAGATCCGCATAGCTGGCAATCGCCTGGCTTCGAAAAGACTCTTGAACCTGGGATAAGTGGCTAATTACCCAACAGCGGTCCTCATATTCCCAATAGACCGACAATCCCAGGAAATCACCCTGGCGGGTGATATACGGAAAGAATGGAAATGAGCGACAAACAAAAGATCGGAAATTCCGCTGGCAGAACTGGTGACCCAGGCATTCGATTAGAACCTGGTTTTCAGGAAGCTGTCGCTGGAGGGAGGCTGCCTGGCGAGCATCTTTCGACTGATAGAGATGCCAAAGGTCGGTGTTAGCCTGTAAATATTCCCATTCTTCAGGATAAGCCGTCGGTATTGCGTGGCGAGTATCGCAACAGAAAGGTACACCCCATTCGTTATATGGAGCACAAAACTCGCCACAATCAACTCTTGTGACCGGTTCATCAAATTGGAAATAGGCATCCGGAAAACGTAAGTTCTGAGCCATCATTGAATTGAAGTATAACCGGAAAACTGTGCAGGAAATGGTTGGGGTATAATGAAATTTAATGTATCGATCCCGGTATCGCCGTATCACCTGGTTTTTTGGGCGGGTCATCGCCAGCTTGATCTTCTGGGATTTAATCATACCCCGCCTGGGTTTGGGTCAATTGAGCGCCCGAGGCAGATCTGCCCGGATGCAAAAGTATGCCATTCGCTTTCGCCGCCTGGCAGTGGCGATGGGCGGCGTGATGATCAAAGTCGGGCAATTCCTGTCCACGCGGGTGGATATTCTCCCGGCGGTGGTGACTGATGAGCTGGCCGGTTTGCAGGATGAGGTGCCAGCAGTCCCAGTCGAGGCGCTAATCGGGGTAATTGAACAGGAATTTGGACGCTCCCTGGAAGAGCTTTACTTAAGTTTTGAACCGCAACCCCTGGCCGCAGCCTCACTGGGACAAGTACACCGCGCAACTTTGCAACCACAGCTTCCAGCCCGCCCTGGCAGCGACCAAGCCGAGAATATGGCGGCGCCAGTCCAGGTGGTAGTGAAGGTTCAACGCCCAGATATTGAAAACTTGATCAAAACCGATCTCAGCGCTTTACAGACCGTGGGCCAATGGCTTCAACGCTATCGCCCGATCCGGCGCAGAGCCAATGTACCAGCCTTGCTGGATGAATTTTCAAGGATCCTTTACGAAGAGGTCGATTATCTTGCTGAAGGCCGCAATGCTGAGACTTTTGCCGAAAATTTTATAAATGACGCGCGCGTCCGGGTTCCCAAGGTTTACTGGAGTCACACAACCGTGCGGGTATTAACCCTTGAAAACGTCTATGCGATCAAAATTTCGGATTACAACACCATTACCCAGGCACAGATCAGCCGCTCGCAAGTCGCTTCTGTTTTATTAGACACCTATCTCCAGCAGATCTTCAAAGATGGCTTCTTCCACGCCGACCCACATCCTGGCAATTTATTCGTCGAGCCTTCCCCCCTGCCAATCGCTTCACCCGCGGCTACTCACAACCAGACTTCGCCGACCGGAATAGCACCAGGACCCGAAACCGTGACCTGGCAGGTCACCTTTGTTGATTTTGGAATGGTCGGACACGTCCCTGAACGCTTGTTGCTGGGGTTGCGGGAGCTTTTGATCGGGGTCGGGACACGCGATTCAAAAAAAGTGGTCGCTGGTTATAGCCAGATGGGGATTCTTCTCCCGGATGCGGACCTAGCAATGCTGGAGCGCGCCCAGTCGCGAATCTTTGAGCGCTACTGGGGAATGAATATGTCAGAACTAACCAGGCTGACGACGGTCGATTTTCAACAGTTTCTGGACGAATTTCGTGATCTGGTCTATGACCTTCCTTTCCAGGTGCCCCAGGATTTAATTTTCCTGGTGCGCTGCGTGAACATCCTGTCGGGAATTTGTACCGGGCTTGACCCAAAATTCAACGTATTTGAACACCTGGTCCCTTTTGCACAGAAACTGGTCGCTGAAGAAGCGCGCAGCAACCGCCAGGACTGGTTCAGCCAGGTT
>JAYRWF010000461.1:0-1713 GCA_041918195.1 Anaerolineales bacterium | reverse complement strand
TGGTCATGGATCATCCGGATAAAGCGGTTCTGACGTTTCTTTAAATATTTGCGCATGGCAAAACCTCCAAAAATTAAATTTCTTATTTCCTGATGCAGCTATGCTGCCCAAGAAAGCCCAGGCTGGCTTGAACCAGTTCCTGGGGGTACTGTCCCTGGAACTCCAAGGTCCGGAAGGCGGCCTCGGGAATAAAGGCTGCGATCTCGCTAAAATCCACTTCGCCCTGGCCGGGCAGGTGATGATCCTGCAGGCCATTTACATCGTGAAGATGGACGCCAATAATGCGTGGCCCGAATCGTTCTAACCATTGAAGATAAGGATAAAAACCAAGCTTCGAGAGCGCCTGGGCATGGCCGACATCGAAGATGAACCCCAGCCGGTCGGGACCAGCCAGGTTCAAAAGTTCTTCCAGTTCATTTGGGCTGGGGAATTCTAAATAATGATAGCGATTCTCAAGTCCCAACTGGATATCAAAAGGCCTGGCATACTCGAGCAGCTCAACCAGGCTTTGCTTGAGCGCCTGAAACCCTTCTGCCGCACAGGCGCGGCGCCTGGCGATCAGCAGGTCGAAGGTCTCCTGATATTCGGGGGTGAGCCTCTGGCTGGCAGCGTACAGGCTGCGTAAACGGTCTTCAAGCTGCCGGTCTGGATCAACGGTTCCAGAATGGATAACGACGGTAGTAGCATTTAATCGACGAGCCAGGTCAATGCTGCGTTTGATCGAGTTAACCCCTTCTCGACGACAGGCTTCGTCAGGGGTTGATATCAACCAGTTGCGATTTTTGAGCTCGGCCACGGAGATGTCTGCCGGGCAAGGCTCGTGAACACTGCGAAAGCGATGTTGGCTAAAGTCAATCCCTGCCAGCATGGCCGTATCGATCTGGTGATTTAGCTCAATGCTTCTGAAGCCGATCCGGCGGCTGGCTTCCAGGAAATCGCCCAGGTTATGAAAGGCCTTCATCGCCCACATGGTGGAAGCGCAAGCGGTGAAAACCGGCCCAGGCTGCGGAAGCGGGCGGGGCGGGAATAGGTCCAGCAACTCCACCAGGCTACGTAGATCCTGGTCGGGTAGCAGGCTGTGGTCTTCGATCCGCCGGGCGCGGTGTAGCGAGCGTTTACGAACCAGGATTGCCTGGCCAAAACCTGCCTGGCGGGCGGCTGCGACATCGCGGTGCGGCAGATCGCCGATATAAGCGCATTTTTCGGGCTGGATCCCCATTCGCCCGGTGGCTTCCAATAGGATGGCAGGGTCGGGTTTCCGAATGCCAACTACGGCTGAAAGGACCAGGGTCTCGAAATAACTGGTGAGCCCTAAATCCTCTAAAGCTTCTGGTGCTTCGGAGCTTGAAGTGGTATTACTGACCAGGCCTAAGCGGTAGCCTCGGCGGAAGAGCTCCAACACAACGCCAGCGGTCTCTGGAAAGATCGTCCGCTCGCCGGTTGCTTGCCGCCACAGGCGATGGAGCTGTTGGGCGTGCTCTCGGATGAAGGATTCGGGCCATTCGGGCAGTAGCCAGTAGGTTAAGAGATCGCTCTCGTTCAACTCGATTAGGGTCTGGCGAGCCCAGCGCCGGTAGGCAGTTGAACGGCGGGCAAGCAGACGCGAAAATTTGTCCGGGTCCAGATCGGAGCCTAACAGCTTGATCATCTCGCCAGTGTAGTGTAGTCGTTCCTGGCGGCTGCGTTTTTTGGTGACTCGCAGCGTGCCGCCCA
>JAYRWF010000460.1:0-6116 GCA_041918195.1 Anaerolineales bacterium | reverse complement strand
CGGAAAAACGACCGGACAGGCACCGGTACATTATCGGTGTTCGGCTACCAGAATCGCTATGACTTGAGCCTGGGCTTTCCCCTGCTGACCACCAAGAAACTGCATACCAAATCCATTATTTACGAGCTGCTCTGGTTCTTGCAAGGGGAGACAAATGTGCGCTACCTGCAAGAACATGGTGTGCGCATCTGGAATGAATGGGCGGATGAAAACGGCGAGCTGGGGCCAGTGTACGGTGGACAGTGGCGTTCGTGGCGCGGGGCAGATGGCCAGCCCTACGACCAGATCAGCCGGCTGATTGAGCAGATCAAGCGCAACCCCGATTCGCGGCGTTTAATCGTCAGCGCCTGGACCGTGGCCGAGATCGATCAGATGGCCTTGCCAGCCTGCCATGTCCTGTTTCAATTCTACGTCGCCGAGGGGCGGTTATCCTGCCAGCTTTACCAGCGCTCTGCCGATGTCTTCCTGGGGGTGCCGTTTAATATCGCATCCTATGCCTTGCTGACGTTGATGGTCGCCCAAGTTTGCGACCTGGCGCCAGGCGAGTTCATCCACACCTTTGGCGACCTGCACCTGTATCTGAACCATGTCGAGCAAGCTCGCCTGCAGGTCACTCGCCAGCCCTACCCCCTACCAAAGATGTTAATCAACCCGGGGGTGAAAGATATCTTCAATTTTCGATTCGAGGATTTCGAGCTGATGAATTACCAGGCACACCCACATATCAAAGCCGAGGTTTCGATATAAATCCATCGACTGACCACGGCGGCTTGGCCGCCGTGGTCAGTCGATGGATTATGTTTGGAATGGAATAAGAAGATGCTGATTTCGATCATAGTGGCAATGGACGAAAAACGCTGTATTGGCAAAGCCGGAGGATTGCCATGGCGACTTTCCTCTGACCTGAAGCGCTTCAAAGCGCTGACGATGGGCCACACCCTGATTATGGGGCGCAAGACCTACCAATCGATCGGCCGGCCGCTGCCGGGGCGGAAGATGATCGTCGTCACGCGCAGCCACAGCTTCGGGGCCGAAGGTTGCCAGGTAGCTTATTCCCTGGAAGAGGCGGTGCAAATGGCCAGGCAGGACGGCGAAAGCGAAGCCTTCATCGCCGGCGGCGGTGAAATCTACCGCCAGGCGCTGCCACTGGCAGACCGGATCTACCTGACCAAGGTGCAAGCTCAGGTAGAGTGCGACGCCTTCTTTCCCGAATTTGACTGCCCAGCATGGTTGGTCAGCCAGGAATTATCCCTGCCAGCCAGTGATCAAAACGATTACCCGACTATCTTCCAGGTTCTCAACCGCCAGCCATAGCGCCGACGATCCGCAACGGCTCCTCCCCGCTGGCGACAAACTGCGGCACTTCGGCATCGAGCGGCTCGTGCGACCAATCCTCGCCCTTGGCAAAGAAACGGATAAAGGGCCTGCGCTGGCTGGTGGTAGGATCATAGATCGTGCCGCGCAGGGCGGGATACTGCGCCTCAAGGGCCTGCAGCAGCACGGCATAGGTCACCGGTGGCTCAAGCTGGAGCTCCACCTCCCGGCCGATATTCGCCAGGCGCCACAATTGCGTCGGTAAAATTACCCGGATCATTCCAGGACCTGGACCTCGACCGATAGCACTGGCGGCAGATTTCGGGCGATCGCCTTCCAATGGTCGCCCGAATCGGCTGAGGCGTAAATTTGCCCGCCAGTAGTACCAAGGTACACACCGCACGAATCAAGGGTATCCACCGCCAAGGCGCTGCGCAAAACATTCACAAAGCAATTGCGCTGCGGTAGTCCCTTGGTCAGGGCTTCCCATTGATCACCACCGCTGTTACTGCGATACACCCGCAGCCGGCCTTCAGGCGGATAATGTTCCGAATCACTTTTGATTGGAACGACATAGACGGTCTCTGGCACGTGGGCATGGACGGCAATCGGGAAGCCAAAATCGCTCGGCAGGTTACCGCTGACCTCGATCCACGAATCGCCGGCATTGTCGCTGCGCATCACGTCCCAATGTTTTTGCATGTACAGCACCTCCGGGCGGGCGGGGTGCATGGCCAGGCCGTGAACGCAGTGGCCGACTTCGGCACTTGGATCGGGTAGCTCAAAGTTCGATTTCAGCCCCTGGTTTACCGGCCGCCAAGTCTCGCCGCCATCGTCGGAGCGAAAAGCCCCGGCGGCCGAAATCGCAACATAGATGCGTCGCGGGTTGGCAGGGTCTAACAGGATGGTATGCAAGCACATTCCTCCAGCACCAGGCTGCCACAGGTTGCCTTTGACCTGTCGCAAACCAGGCAGTTCGCGCCAGGTTAGCCCACCATCGGTCGAGTGAAACAAGGCCGCATCCTCTACCCCAGCGTAAACTGAGTCAGGGTCTCCCGGCGCCGGTTCCAGGTACCATACCCGCTTGAACTCCCATGGGCGCAAGGTGCCATCATAAAATTGGTGCAGGCCAGGATCGCCGGTATATTCGAACTGGTTTCCGGCTGCCGCCCAGGTGCGCCCGCCATCGTCGGAACGCTGGATCACCTGGCCAAACCAACTGCTTGATTGCGAAGCGTAGATCCGATTTGGATCAGCAGGCGAACCTTTTAGATGATAGATCTCCCATCCGGCGAAGAGAGGCCCGTCAATCGCCCACTTTTTCCGAGCGGTATCCGAAGTCAGAATAAAAGCGCCTTTGCGGGTGCCAGCTAGCAATCGAACTGTGCTCATGGTTGCTCCTTTCCAGGATAGAGCTCCGGGTTGGTAAATATTGGACAATACCTATCCATTATACCTAAAGCTGGCCAGTAGGAGAAGGTTACCATTCGCGAAAGCAGCCAGCGTTGCCGCCCCCGGTTCACCATCTTCAGGCGATACTCCTCGTCTGATTCCAATGTGGTGGCGCCCTCCGATGCTACACAACAAGGATTTTCATTTGAGCAAATCAATCAATTCCTCCCTTGTCCCTTTTACGCCTTTCGATTAGGATTGATGTCGAAGACAGCTTATGAAAAAACAAAGACTGCTTAGCTTAATATTTGGTGACGTACTCGTCCTGGCAGCGGTCACCGTGACCGGGTTTGCCACACATGGCGAAGCCGGTTCGGCCGGGCTGCGCATGCTGACCACCTTCGTCCCACTCCTGGCGGGGTGGTTTCTGATTGCGCCTTTCTTCGGGGTGTACGACCTGGCGCGAGCAGGCGACTTGCGACAGCTCTGGCGGCCGTTTTACGCCATGGTCCTGGGCGGGCCGTTCGCTGGTTGGCTGCGTGGAGTGCTGCTCGGCAACGCCCCAGTGCTGCCGCTGTTCGTGGTGGTCCTGGGCGGCTTCAGCGCTCTGGCGATACTGGCCTGGCGGGCGTTGTTTGTCTTGCTGCTGGCCCGAAGGTTGGATCAAGATGGATGAACCTAACCTGATCCAGTCTGCTCAGCGCGGCGACCTGGATGCTTTCAACCGTCTTGTGTTGGCTTACCAGGATTTAGTGTATAACCAGACCTACCGGATGATGGGTGAAGCGGAAGCTGCGGCTGACGCCACACAGGAAGCTTTCATCTCCGCTTACCGCAACCTGAACGGCTACCGTGGCGGATCGTTCAAGGCCTGGCTGCTGCGAATTGCCACCAACGCCTGTTACGATGAGTTGCGCCGTCGCCAGCGCCGTCCGACCGTCCCACTTGAGCCCGCCAATGACGATGATGAGGAGATTGAATCCCCGGCCTGGTTAGCAGACCCGGGCGAATCACCTGAGGAGGCGCTCGAGCGCCAGGAACTCAACCAGGCGATCCAGCACTGCCTTGAGTGTTTACCGCCCGAGTTTCGGGCAGTGGTAGTTTTGGTCGATATCCAGGGATTAGATTACAGCGAGGCCGCCCAGGCTGCACGAACCCCGGTAGGGACGGTTAAAAGCCGCCTGGCACGCGCCCGCCAACGCTTGCAGGATTGTCTGCAGGGGGTCTGGGAACTATTACCGGCTGCGATGCGTCTGGTAGAGGAGAGCAAGCTGTGAAACCATCCCTGACCCCTCGCGATTGGCAAGAAATCTCTACCTACCTGGACCAGCAGTTGAGCCCGACCGCCCAGGCGCGCCTGGAAGACCGCCTGGCGCACGAGCCGGAATTGAGCCAGGCTTTCGAGAACTTACGCCGCCAGCGCACCGTGCTGCGCGCTCTGCCACGCCAGCGCGCCCCGCGTAATTTTACCCTGACCCCGGCGATGGCCGGCCAGCCGGCCCGGCAGCCAGGCTACCCGGCTCTGCGCCTGGTCAGCGCCCTTGCCAGCCTGGTGCTGGTGGTTTTGCTGGTCGGCGAGCTGGTCAACCAGCGCCTTGGGATGACCCAGGTGGCCAGCGACCTGCAGATCGAAATGGTCGAAGAGGAAGCGCCGGCGATGCTGATGCAGGAAGCCGCCCCGGCGGCCGAGCTAGAGCAGCCAGTCGAAGTTGCCCCAGAAGCCGGCGCGCTGGCGCCACTGCCGACCGTCCCCGTGGAAGATGCTCGAAAAGCAGCCGAAAGCACCCCAGCCGAAGCACCATCGGCGAAGAAGATAGCGCCAGAAGAGACTCCCGCACCGGCGATGCTTGAAGCTGCACCGGCGGAAGCAGAGACGACTATCCTGGAAGCTGCGTCGGAAGCTGGGGCTGCTGTGGAGGCCCCTACGCCGCGACCGCAAATCTTCGGTCTCAACCGCAGCCTGTGGCGCACTCTGGAAATACTGGCCGCGCTCCTGGCAGTGCTTGCCGGTCTGGCATGGTGGCTTCTGCACCGGCGAAGATAGGAAACCCTGCGATCGCCGCCCAGATGAATTCAGAGATAAATTATTGCCTGCGCTGCGGCAGCCCCCTGACGCGCGGCGAGCATTTTGGCGCGGTGCGCCCGGTTTGCCCAGCTTGTGGCTGGGTTTACTTCGCCGACCCGAAGGTCGCTGCGGCGGCTTTGATCGAGCAAGGCGACCGAGTGCTGCTGGTCCGCCGGGCGGTCGATCCACTGCGCGGCCTGTGGAGCTTGCCAGCGGGTTTCGTGGACGCTGGCGAAGACCCGGCTGAAGCAATCCGGCGTGAGTGCCGCGAAGAGACCGGGCTGGAGGTCGAGGTGAAGGGTGTCCTGAATGTGATATACGGTCAGGAACATCCGCGCGGTGCGCATATCGTCATTGTGTACCAGGCCAGGGTGATCGGTGGTGACCTCCAGGCGGCCGACGATGTTGACCGGGCAGCCTTTTTCGAGCGCTCAGCCCTGCCAGAACTGGCTTTCCGCACCACCCGAGAAATCCTTGGCCTGGACCAGGTGGGGGATTGATTATTGGAAGATTGTAGAAAAATTGCAGCAACAATCTAATTGCATAATTTTGGCCTTTAATGGTAAACTCTATCCCATAATTTCGGGCTGCGTGGAACGCCTGTATTCCCATCTTTCTTGAACCAACATTGCAGGAGGAGTCACATGATTTTCCAAAAGGGTAAGTTGTTGTTTGTTTTGTTGCTTGCACTGGTGTTCGTCCTGGCTGCCTGCGGCGGTGGTGAGACGCCGGTGACTGAGGCACCCGCCGCAACGGTTGAAGCTGTTGCGCCTACTGCAGCGCCGACGGCAGAGACAGTCCAGGAACCCGCCGAACCCGAATCGGGCGCAATCCAGAAAATCAGCGAAGCCAAGCAGGCGATTATCCAAATCGAAGCGGTTGGCTCGTTTGTCGATCCCCAGGTTGGACAAGTGTTCAACGGGGCTGGCCGCGGCTCAGGTTTCATTTTTGACCCGAGTGGCCTGGCAGTGACCAATAACCATGTCGTCACTGGCTCAGCTCTGCTCAAGGTTTGGGTTGGCGGCGAACAGGGTAAAACCTACAACGCCCGGGTCCTGGGCGTATCGGAGTGCGCTGACCTCGCAGTCATCGATATCGAAGGCAGCGGCTTCCCATACCTGGATTGGTACCCGGGAACGATCGATGTCGGCACCGAGATCTACGTGGCGGGCTTCCCGCTCGGCGATCCGGAGTATTCCCTGGCCGAGCCGCTCTCTTTCGAACGCGAACCGGCATTCGGATTCGGACGCTTGCTGCACCCCCGTGGCCTAGCGGACCTCGACGGCGACGGCAAGTCCCCGGGCGAAGGCGATGCCGATTCCGGCAAGGAGCGGCGCGCGAGGGG
>JAYRWF010000459.1:0-2805 GCA_041918195.1 Anaerolineales bacterium | reverse complement strand
GAACCTGCCGGTGGAGCAGGTGCGGGTGATCTACCCTGCAATTGGCGGTGCGTTTGGCGGCCGCGAAGATATGTCGGTACAGATTGTCCTGGCCCTGGCAGCCTGGCGTTTGAGTCAGCGCGGCATCCCGCGCCCGGTAAAGATCATCTGGAGCCGGGAAGAGTCGATAATTGGACACCACAAGCGCCACCCGTACATTATCCGCCAGAAGTGGGGCGCCCGGCGAGATGGCAAGCTGCTGGCAGCCGAAGTGGAGATGGTAGCTGATGGCGGGGCGTATGTCTACACTTCTGGTAAAGTGCTGGGCAACGCTACCTTAATGTGCACCGGGCCATACGAAATCCCAAACGTTAAGGTGGATTCGTATGCGGTATATACGAACAACCTGCCAGGTGGGGCGTTCCGTGGCTTTGGCGGGCCGCAGGCAGCTTTTTCAGCCGAGATGCAGATGAATCGCCTGGCAGAAGCATTGGGAATGGACCCGGTCGAGATCCGGATGAAAAATATCCTGAGTGAAGGCTCGCTGCTTTCAGTTGGCACGCCATTGCCTAAGGGTGTCAGCCTGGACATGGTCATCGAACAGGCGGCGTTGAAAGCCGGCTGGCAGCAAAAAGCCGGCGGCTGGCATCGCCCGGACGAAATTCAGCCAGCAAATCCGGCTCTGCGGCGTGGTACCGGCGTGGCAGCAGCCTTCAAAAACGTTGGTTTTTCCTTTGGCGCTCCAGAGCAGTGCACTGCCAGCGTGGCCTTATATGGCGACTCCGTGATTCAGAAAGCAGTGGTCTATCACGCTGGTGCGGACTGCGGCCAGGGCGCGCATACCGCCTTTGCCCAAATGGCAGCCGAAGCCTTGAACTTGCCGCTTGAGAAAATCGAGATGGTAGTTTCAGACACGGCGGTAACGCCGCCTTCCGGAAGCGCTTCAGCCTCCAGGTTAACCTTCATGGCGGGCAACTCCATTCGCGGAGCAGCCCAGGCGGCGCTTGAGAAATGGCATGCGGAGGAGCGCCCGGCAGTAGCGGTTTACCAGTACCGGCCGCCGCGCACCACCCCCTATGACCCGCAGACAGGTAAGTCGGAGCCAAACTTTGCTTATGGTTATGTCGCCCAGGCGGCGACCGTTGAGGTGGACCTGGAAACCGGGCATGTCCGGATTGTTGACATTGTCTCGGCGAATGATGTTGGAAAGGCAATCAATCCTCAACAGGTAGTTGGGCAGATTGAAGGCGGCGTCGTCCAGGCAGCCGGATATACTGTGCTGGAGAATTTTGTCCAGAAGGATGGTTACGTCCAAACCCAGCATCTTTCGACCTACCTGATCCCAACTGTGTTGGACGTACCTGAGCGGGTACATTCTCTGGTGTTAGAAAATCCGGACCCGATCGGGCCATTTGGGGCGCGCGGGATGGCCGAAATGCCTTACCTGCCCCTGGCGCCGGCGGTGATTGCAGCGGTGCACGCAGCCACCGGTGTTTGGTTCCATGAATTTCCACTTACCCCGGAGCGAGTGCTGCGCGGCCTGGGAAAGATCTAACTGTTCCCGGCCGTCATGGACCTATCGGCCACGATTCACTTTCTGGGCGAGCTGCTCGGCCAGGTGATTGCGGAACAAGAATCGCCGGGCGCTTTTGAGTTGGAAGAGCAGGTCCGCCAGTTGGCCAAAGCACGGCGGGCTGGAGAAGCAGGAATGGATGCGCTGGCTTGCCTGGTGCAGTCTTTGGATAGCGATCAGGCGCGGATCATTGCTTCAGCTTTCAGCCTGTACTTCGACCTGGTGAACCTGGCGGAAGAAAACCAACGCGTCCAGATTCTGCGACAACAAGAATTAGAAAATTACCCTGAACCACGGCATGACTCGATTGCCGAGGCGATCGGGCAGTTAAAAGCCAGGGGGGTAACGGCCGAACAACTGGGCCAACTGTTGGGCTGGTTGAAGATCGAATTGGTATTGACGGCCCACCCGACTGAGGCTAAGCGGCGAACAGTGCTCTCGAAAATGCAACGCATCACTGAAATATTGGTTGGGCTAAACCACGAGCGTTTGCTGCCGAGGGAAATCGAAGCCTACCGCCTGGAATTGCTGGCTGAAATCACCGCCTTCTGGCTGACGGAACGCTCGCGCACTGACCGGCCGAGCGTGACCGACGAGGTGCGCACTGGCCTGTATTTCATCGACCGGGTGTTTTGGGACGTACTGCCCCAAATCTATACCGACCTGCAGGCTACTTTGAGCCAGCACTACCCAGGGCTGAATCCCCGGCCGGGCTGGTTGACCCTGGCCTCGTGGATTGGCGGCGACCGGGATGGCAACCCGAACGTAACTACCGAGGTCACGGCTGAAACCTTGCGTCTGCACCGTGGCCTGGCAGTCGAAAAACACCGCGCTTCGTGTCAAGACCTGGCGCGTTGGTTGAGCCTGAGCGCGCGGCGTGTCCCACCGCCAGCGGAATTGCAAGCCTGGCTTGATCGTCGCCGTCCATTCCCCGCCCATGTGCTTTACCTGGAAAAGCGCTACAGCCGGGAGCCTTACCGGCTGGCGTTATCTCTGCTGGCGGAAGACCTGGGGGAAGCTTCGCGGGATGAGATGACAGACCGGCTGCTCTCACGCCTGCCTCACACCGCGCGCATCCGCCTGGATGCGCTGCACCTGCCCCTGGGGTTGATTCGGTCAGCGTTGCCTGATCAGGTAGCCAGCGGGTTGTTCCAGAAGTTGATCCGCCAGCTGGAGATCTTTGGATTGCAATCAGCGAAGCTGGACCTACGCGAAGACGCCGGGCGGATCAATCGCGCAATCAGCGAAGTCTT
>JAYRWF010000458.1:0-1874 GCA_041918195.1 Anaerolineales bacterium | reverse complement strand
TGCCACCCCCGGCCAATCGTCTGTCCCAGATTCCAGCTCGATTGTTACTTGGCCCTGGGCCAAGCCAGGTCGATCCACGTGTACTGTCCGCCCTGGCGACTCCGCTCTTAGGTCACTTGGATCCAGCCTTCTTAAGCTTGATGGACTCGAACCAGGAGCTGCTGCGTTTTGCCTTCCAAACCGAGAATCGCCTCACTCTGGCAGTTCCGGGCACTGGCAGCGCTGCGATGGAGGCCGCGATAGCTAACCTGGTTGAGCCTGGTGATACAGTGGCGGTTTTCATTAATGGCTATTTTGGCGGTCGCCAGGCTGAGATGGCCCGCCGCTATGGCGGCCTGGTGGCTGAGTACCATCGCCCTTGGGGAGAGATTTTCTCGCCTGAAGAAATTGCCCAGGCCCTGGAAAAGCAACCTGCGAAAATTGTCTGCCTGGTGCAGGCTGAGACTTCCACTGGTGCACTACAGCCAGTTGCTGAAATAGCCAACCTGGTGCACCAGTTGGGCAGCGTGCTAATTGTTGACGCAGTGACCTCGCTGGGCGGGGTGGAGCTGCTGGTGGATGCCTGGGATTTGGATGTTTGCTATAGCGGGACTCAGAAATGCCTGGGCTGCCCCCCTGGTTTAGGTCCGATAACACTTGGCTCGCGAGCCCTGGAAATCATCGAACATCGCAAGCGCCCGGTTGAAAATTGGTACCTCGATTTAACCTTGCTGGCAAAATACTGGGGTCCGGAGCGCAGTTATCATCACACTGCTCCAATCAGCTTACACTTTGCTCTCCAGGCTGGGTTACAAATCCTGGTTCAAGAAGGGTTACAGTCCAGGTGGGACCGCCATCGCCGAAATGCCCGCCTCTTATGGGATGGCCTGGCTGAGCTTGGTCTGGAATGCCACGTCCCATTGGATCATCGCTTGTCATCGCTAACCACGGTCAAGATCCCGGCTGGCATCGATGATGTCCAGGTTCGTCGGCGCTTATTAGAAGAAGACGGCATTGAAATCGCTGGCGGTCTTGGAGAATTGAAAGGCAAAGTGTGGCGGATTGGTTTAATGGGCTATTCTTCCCATCCAGAAAATGTTGCTCTCTTGTTAACTGCCCTCAGACGGCTGTTGTAAGCGATCAATTGTCTGTCAGATGATGATGAATGGGACAATCCGATGAAAAAACCGTTAGCATTTGTCTTGAGTGGTGGAGGGGCGCGCGGCGCTTTGCAGGTCGGCGCGCTGCGCGCCTTTTTGGAGGCGGGATACCATCCCGATATCCTGGTTGGCACATCGATTGGCGCGGCCAATGCATCTATTCTAGGTTTGAAGGGCCTGAATGAAGCAGGCTTGGCGGCCTTGACCAAAGTGTATCAGGACAGCGCCGAGCAATCGATCCTCACCCCAAACACCCTGCGCCTGGCCCTACGTGCGCTGATCCGCCGGCCCATTGAGGAATCGACAAGACGCCTGCACGAATTTTACGTTTCCCATGGCCTGCATCCGGATTTACGTTTTGCTGAGCTGCCACATGCCCAAGTCCTGGTTGTTGCAACTGACCTGACCCACTATACCCGAGTAATTTATGGCTTGGAACCAGATGATCGGGTGCTAGATGCCATCACCGCTTCAACTGCCATTCCACCCTGGATACCGCCGATCGAATCTGACGGACAATTGCTGATGGATGGGGGTGTGGTCAGCAACCTGCCGATCGAGCCAGCCTTGGCCGCGCTGCCAAAGGAAATTATTGCCTTGGATGTCCAGGAATACCGAAGTATTCCCGAAGACTCGGATGGCTTCGGCCCATTGTTCAATCGCCTGTTCAACACCATTCAAAAACGCCAAATGGAACTTGAGTTTGCTGTAGCGGCTGCCGTTCGAGTGCCGGTG
>JAYRWF010000457.1:0-3708 GCA_041918195.1 Anaerolineales bacterium | reverse complement strand
GTTCGGTCAGGGCATTTCCCAGGCCCATCATGATCCCACCTTCAACCTGGCCTTTCAGGCCGAGTGGGTTGATGGCCCGGCCGACATCATTGGCGGCAATCACGCGCAGGACGCGTACTTCGCCGGTCAAGGTATTCACTTCGACCTGGGCGGCCTGGGCGGCAAACGAATAGGCAAAATGCATATCGCCGCCTTGACCGAGGGGTTTAGTCTCCGGCGCCCAGTACTCATAAAGCGCCCGCGGCTCGCGCCCTTCTGCACGCAGCATGGCGACCACATCGCCCAGTGGAACGGCGTGGCCGTTGACCTGGGCCAGGCCCTCGATAAAACGCACCTGGTCGGGCGGATAATCGAATTTTTCGGCCAGGGTGGAGGCGACCGCCTGGCGCAGGGTTTTAGCGGCGTGGCGGGCAGCGTTGCCTGAAACGAAGGTCTGCCGTGAGGCGGTGGTCGGGCCGCCATCGGGTGTCAGGTCGGTATCCATGACCAGTACCTTCACCTTTTCGGGTGGCTGGTTAAATTCCTGGGCAACGATCATGCGCAAGACGGTCACCAAACCCTGGCCTAACTCGGCTGATGAGGTGCGGACTTCCAGGCTGCCATCTGCGTATAGCTCAACCTCAGCGCCAGCCTTATCCGGCGCTCCGCCGCCCAGGCCGGTGTTTTTGTAGGCGACAGCAAAGCCCCAGGCCTGGCGGAGATGCGCCGCACCGGGCACAGGCTGGGCAATGAATGGTTGGTCGCCAGCCTGGCGCTTCAGCTCGGCAGAGACACGTTCAATACATTCTTCCAACCCAACGCTTTCGGTCAGGAGCTGGCCGGTATTGGTGATGCTGCCAACTCGAAGAGCGTTGCGGCAGCGCAGATCGATCGGATCGAGAGCGAGTTCTTTGGCCAGCATGTCCATCATGCTTTCTACAGCGAAGGCTGATTGGGTCACGCCAAAACCTCGAAAAGCGCCGGCCGGGGGGTTGTTGGTGTACATGGCATAGCAATCGGCGCGAGCGTGGGGGACATCGTATGGCCCTGAGGAATGGGTCGTCGCGCGGGTCAGTACCTTCTCGCCAAGCGAAGCATAGGCGCCGGTATCGCCATACAGCTCTGACTCTACGGCGGTCAAGCGACCGTCTTTTTTGGCCCCGATCTTGACCCGGATCTGGGTAGCGTGGCGCTTGGGGTGGACCAGCAGGCTCTCATGGCGGTCGAAGAGCAGTTTGACCGGCCGACCGGTGGCAACTGCCAGCAGAGCGGCATGAATTTGGCCCATGATGTCTTCCTTGCCGCCAAAGCCGCCGCCCATCAACTGGCCGATGACCCGCACCCGATCCTCTGGCCAGCCAAGTACTCGAGCTGCCTGGCTGCGGTCGGAGTAGGGTATCTGTGATCCGACGTATATTTCCACCCGGCCCTCAGGCGTCAGGCGGGCAATGCTGCATTCCGGTTCCAGGAAGGCATGATCAGTGATTTGGGTATGGAAGGTGTGTTCCAGGATGACATCGGCATCGGCAAAGCCTTGCTGCATATCGCCTTTGCGGACTTTTATGTGCTTGAGCAAGTTGCCATTGGGATGGAGCTGCGGGGCTTCTGGCAGGCGGGCCTGGACGGCATCGTGAATCACCGGCTGTGGTTCGTATTCAACTTCAATCAGGTCGAGCGCCTGGATGGCAATTTCGCGCGTTTCGGCGGCCACGATAGCGACCGAGTCGCCAACGTAGCGAATGCGCTCGCCGATGCCGACCAGGGTAGGCCAGTCGTAAATAACCAGGCCGTGGTTGTGCTCGCCGGGGATATCCTCAGCAGTCAAAACGGCCACAACACCAGGCAGGGCGCGCGCTTGCGAGACATCGATTCGCTTGACAATGGCGTGGGGCAGGGCAGCGCGCTTGGCGCAGGCTTGCAGCATCCCATCGAAGCGCAAATCATCGGTGAAAAGGGCCTGGCCAGTCACTTTCGCCAGCGCATCTGGGCGAGACTGGACGGTGCCAATCACCTCCAGCGGGGTGCTGGTTTCTGGCAGTACGGGTTCTGGCAGCGCTTCTCCGGTGCGCAGTGAATGGGCAGCCGCCTGGATCGCCGAGATAATTGTCGGGTAGCCAGCGCAGCGGCAAAGGGTATCTTTCAGAGCGTGACGGATGTCTGCTTCGCCAGGGTCGGGCTGGCGCTGTAGCAGGGCATAAGCGGTCATCAACTGCCCAGGAATACAAAAGCCGCACTGTACCGCGCCATACTTAATAAAGGCTTCCTGGAGGGGGTGTAAGGTTGCCGGATCCCCGGTATATCTGGCCTGGGGCATTTGAGCCAGCCCTTCGACCGTTAGGATATGTTTCCCGCTAGCGCGTCCAGCCGGGTAGTTGCATGAGAGAACCGGTTCGCCATCCACCAAGACGGTGCAGGCACCGCATTCCATTTCGTTGCAGCCAATTTTTGTGCCCGTCAGTCCGAGGCGCTCGCGCAGCAGGTCGGAAAGCATTTCGCCGGGGCGAGGCTCAAGGCTGTAGGGTTTACCGTTAACCGTCAGGTCCATCTAATTTCTACCTCCAAAAACGACAAATGAAGTACAACCCTGCGCGGGTTAATGGTTTGAGCGCTGCCAGGCAGTTGATAGGGTCTCCTCAAGCAAGACCCCGGCGACATGCTGGCGATATTCAGCGGTAGCGCGGTGTGGGCTGGTGCGGAAGCGCGCCTCGGCCAGCAGAGCCTGGCGAGCAGCCGCCAGGGTATCAGCGGTCATGGGTTGGCCCTGCAGGGCGGTTTCGGCGCGACGCGCCCGGAAGGGTACCGGCCCGGCCGGGCCAACAGCCAGGCGGGCCTGGGCAATCCGTCCATCTTGCTGTTCGAGCCAAAGGGCCATATTGAGGATGGCAATTGCTACACCTTGTGGGCGCATCACCCGGCGGTGAACGGATCCCTGACCGGGATGAGCCAGCGGCAACGAGAAACCCAGCAGCAGGGCATGCTCTTGAACCAGGGTTGACTGGCCGGGGCCCAGGAACAGGCTCTCGATCGGAACCAGCTTTCGACCGCTCGAGCTGGCTATTTCCGCTTGAGCGCCCAGGGCCAGCAGGGCGATCGTACCATCGCCAGCCGGCAGCGCATGGGCAACGTTCCCGCCCAGGGTCGCCGTATTGCGTACCTGGGGGCCGCCGATCAGGCCGCAAGCTTCGAACAGCGCTTCGGCATGCTGGCGGACGAGCGGACTAGCAACAATCTGGTTGAGCGGCACTGCCGCGCCGATTCGCAAGCGACCGCCCTCGATTTCGAGGCGGTTCATTTCGGGAATTGCAGTAATGTCAACCAGGGTTTCAACAGGGGGATGGCGGCCTTGCTGTAAATCGAGCAGCAGGTCGGTGCCGCCGGCAACCAGCCGGGCGGGCTGAGGGGCGGCAGCAAGCAAAGCTAATGCATCCTGAACGGATTGAGCGAGATGATAATTCTTCCACAGGCTCATGGATCGGCGGACCTCCCAATAGAAAGGTTGTGATTGGCGGCGCTTTTCGACGGCTTCCAGTGGGGGAAGACCGACGCCGGACGATAACCTCCTCGTTATAAGGGGTATCGAGCCGACCGCCGATCCGGATAAGAGTATTTTAGCACGGAAAAACCGCTTGTGCTTCGAAAATGGCATATAATCGCAGCAATCCACCCGTTAACATTGAAGGAGTGCCTGTATGTATCAAGGAAAACTGCTTGCAATTTATATTACTCCGG
>JAYRWF010000456.1:0-1635 GCA_041918195.1 Anaerolineales bacterium | reverse complement strand
TGATGATCAGGGCCGAGCACAGGCGCAAGGCGCGGCCCATCGGCATGGCTGATCGCACGCCAAAAGCCCGGGCGGCGTAGGAACAGGAAGCGACTACGCCACGCTGCTCTGGGCGCCCACCGACTGCGAATGGCTTGCCACGCAATGCCGGGTTGTGCAGCTCCTCGACTGCGCAGAAAAATGCATCCAGGTCAATATGCAGGATGCGGCGCATCAACGGGTTCCTGTCGATTGGCGCAAGGAACGCAACTCCAGCGCGGTCAGGGGCCGCCATTGCCCCGGCTGCAATCCATCCAGGGTCAGCTCGCCAATCGCGTAGCGCACCAGGCGTAGGGTCGGGAAGCCGACTGCGGCGGTCATCCGGCGAACCTGGTGTTTTTTGCCTTCGCGCAGGATGATCTCGATCCAGCTGGTCGGATGGTAAGGGCGGACTGGTTTCGAGCGAGCAGGCAAGGCCGGTGTGGGGATCCGGCGCGCCCCGGCCAGGCGAGTCTGCAGCCCGGGGAGGAGAATCGCTTGTTGAAGACGCTCAATGGCCTCCTCGCTGACCAGGCCTTCTACCTCGGCCCAATAGGTCTTGGGGTGCTCGAAGCGCGGGTCGGCCAGGCGCTGGTTCAGCCGCCCATCATTTGAAAGAAGGAGGAGCCCTTCGCTGCGGTAGTCGAGTCGTCCAACCGGATAGATATCTGGGATGGGGATGAATTCCTTTAGCGTGGCCCGACCGGCTGCATCGGTGAACTGGCAGAGCACTTCATAGGGTTTAAAGAATAAAATTGTGTCAGCCACGGTGCCTAGCCATTGTGCAAAGTGAATTGCAATAAAATGCGCGTAGTCATTAGAACATGCGTTCTATTCTTTTGTTTTGAAATCAAGATATAATCAAATCGATGAACATTTTCGGCCGCCTGCCGGGCAACTTCTCACGTTGGATTCTACTCCTGATTCTCGGTTTATTGTTCGAGAGCTGCGTGCTGGCTGGCCTGGTAGGGGTGTACCTGGCCCGACGCGGCGACCTGGCGCTGCCTTTCATCCGCCCGGAGCCTGGCCTGGTTGAGCCGGGTGTTTATCCAACGCCATTGGTTGAGGACCCGCAGGGGCAAGGATCCCCGGCAGTGGCGATCCCTACCCAGCCAGGTAGCCCGGCCTGGGAATTCCCGCCGGCCCGTACCGCTGAGCCAAGCCCGGAACCGCTGGAAGAACCGACCGCCTGGGAATTCCCGCCGCGCGGCAAGATTGTCTATGTCTGCTATGATGGCAGCTTTGATCAGCTCTGCCTGATGAACAGCGATGGCAGGGGTCAGCGCCAATTGACGGATGTACGGGCGACGAATTTTTATCCATCGCTTTCCCCTGACGGCGACCAGGTAGTCTTTTCGTCCAACCGGGACGGCAATTTTGAAATTTTTCGCCTCGACCTGCGCAACGGTGAATTGAGCCAGCTTACTGATGGTTTGGGCAGCCTGTATGCGCCCGAAATCTCGCCCAACGGTAACCGGATCATCTTTACCAACGAATCGGGTGGGACGCAGAATGTCTGGATCATGCGCAGCGATGGTGGTAACGCCCGGCCGCTGACCGACAGCGGGCTGGATATCGACCCGACCTGGTCGCCATCTGGTGAGCAAATCGCCTTTA
>JAYRWF010000455.1:0-5805 GCA_041918195.1 Anaerolineales bacterium | reverse complement strand
TCTAAACCGCTGGAGCAGCCGTTTCCCCCAATTGATCACCTTCGCGGCCGTCTTTCTATCCATCGTGTTGGTTTGGATTGCCGTCACCCAGGTGGGTTTGTTCTTGCAAGGCCAGTCTTACTTTCGTAAAGAAGAAAAATCGGGCGGTTGATCCGCCCGATTTTTCTTTCAGATTACTTAACCATGTTGCGCAGCACACTGTGCAAGATCCCGCCGTTGCGGTAATACCCAACCTCCACGGCAGTGTTCAGGCGGGCAATCGCCTGGAACTTCACCTGGCTGCCATCCTCGCGCACCGCTGTCACATACACCTCGCTGCTCGGCAGCATATCATCATGCAGGCCATCGATCGTAAAGGTTTCTGTGCCGGTCAGGCCCAGGCTATCAACACTCTCGCCGGGTTTGAATTGCAGCGGGAGCACGCCCATCCCCACCAGGTTGGAGCGATGAATCCGCTCGAACGACTCGGCAATCACCGCCTTCACGCCCAACAAGTTCGTGCCCTTGGCCGCCCAATCGCGGCTCGAACCAGTGCCATATTCCTTCCCAGCCAGGATCACCAGCGGTACACCGGACTGCTTGTATTTCATTGCCGCGTTGTAAATACTCATTCGTTCACTGGTTGGCAAATAGACCGTCACCCCGCCTTCGATGCCAGGTGTCAGGCGGTTCTTCAAGCGGATATTAGCGAATGTACCGCGTGTCATGACCCGGTCGTTGCCACGCCGCGAACCATAAGAATTGAAATCGCGTGCCGACACCCCCTGCTCCAGCAAAAACTTGCCCGCCGGGCTATCGGCTGCAATCGAGCCAGCCGGGGAGATGTGATCGGTCGTGATTGAGTCTGCAAAGACTGCCAGGGCGCGCGCCGAGCGAATGTTCTCAATCGAACCTGACTGCAGGCTGAAATCGATGAAGAATGGCGGCTCCTGGATATAGGTGGACGCCTGGTCCCAGACAAACAAGTCACCCGCCAGGCTGGGGATGTTATTCCAGGTCTCGTTACCAGAGAATACGTTAGCATATTTCTGCTGAAACATACCGGGGTTGATCGCAGTAGCAATTGTTTGCTGGATTTCCAAACTGGTTGGCCATAGATCGCTCAAGAAGACCGGCTCTCCGGCGCTGTCCAGTCCCAACGGATCGCGCTCCAGGTCGATATCCACCGTCCCGGCCAGAGCGTATGCCACCACCAACGGCGGCGAAGCCAGGAAATTGGCTCGCACGTGCGGGTGAACCCGGCCTTCAAAGTTTCGGTTGCCAGAAAGCACTGCCGCCGCCACCAGGTCAGCGCTGGTGATCGCCTTGACCACCTCCCCAGGCAACGGCCCAGAATTACCAATACAGGTGGTGCAACCGTAACCCACCACGTTAAACCCAATCGCTGCCAGCGGCTCCAGCAAACCAGCTTTTTCCAAATAATCCGTCACCACGCGCGAACCCGGCGCCAGGCTGGTCTTGACATACGGTTTTACTTTCAAGCCGCGTTCAACCGCCCTGCGCGCCACTAACCCGGCCCCGATCATCACCGCCGGATTGGAGGTGTTGGTGCACGAAGTTATCGCTGCAATCACCACCGCGCCATGCTTCATTTCCACACTGTTGCCATTAGCGCCCAGGGCCGCTTTGCGCTCCAGGTCGGCAGGCCCCAGTTCGTAGCCCCGCTCCTTCACCGACGCGGTCAGCGCCGCCTGGAAAGCGGCCTTCATCTCGCTCAACGCCACCCGATCCTGCGGGCGCTTCGGCCCGGCCAGGCTAGGCACAACCGTGCTCAAATCGAGCGCCAGCTCGCTGCTGAACTCTGGATCCGGGGTATTGGCATCGCGGAATAATCCTTGCGCCTTGCAGTAAGACTCGACCAGTTGGACCTGCTCTTCCGGTCGCCCGGTCAGGCGCAAGTAGCGCAGCGTCTCAGCATCGACCGGGAAGAATCCAATCGTTGCCCCATATTCCGGAGCCATGTTCGCGATCGTCGCCCGGTCTGTCAAGGCAATTGAGTCCAGCCCCGGCCCATAAAATTCAACAAACTTCTCCACGCAGCCAAAGCGGCGTAATTGCTGTGTGATCGTCAGAGTCAGGTCTGTCGCCGTGACGCCATCTTGCAGTTCGCCGTACAGCCGGAAGCCGATCACATCCGGTGTGACCATATCCATTGGCTGGCCGAGCATTGCTGCTTCCGCTTCGATCCCACCCACACCCCAACCGACCACGCCCAGGCCGTTAATCATTGTTGTATGCGAATCCGTACCGACCACCGTGTCCGGAAAAGCCACACGCTCGCCATCCTCATCCACTGCCGCAAAGACCACCGGCGCCAGGTATTCCAGGTTCACCTGGTGAACAATACCGGTCGCTGGCGGCACTACCCGGAAGTTATTGAAGGCCTTCTGCCCCCAATGCAAGAACTCATACCGCTCGCGGTTGCGCGAAAACTCCAGGTCGGCGTTCCGGCTCAGTGCATCCGGCGAGGCAAAGAAATCGACCTGCACCGAATGGTCAATCACCAGGTCGACCGGCACCAGCGGGTTGATTTGTTTCGGATCGCCACCCAGGCGAGCAACTGCTGCTCGCATTGCCGCCAGGTCAACCACCGCCGGAACTCCGGTGAAATCCTGCATCACCACCCGTGCCGGCTGAAATGGCAGGCCCGGACGTGCCACGGCGCTGCCGCGCCAGCCCGCCAGGTTAATCACATCCTGGCGCGTGATTTCATGTTCATTGCACTGGCGCAGCAAAGACTCCAGCAAAATCCGGATCGAAAAGGGCAGCCGGTCCAGCTTGGTCAGGCCATCCTTCTCCAAGCGGGAGAGCGCATAATAGTTGTACTTTCCGGAGGGGGTTTGTAGAACACTGCGGGCGCCAAAGTAATTTTTGCTCATTTTTCACTCTCGTGGGAAATTATTCGTTTTATGGGGCGTAATTATACTCGCGATCGGCGCACAATCGCATCGGTCATGCGCGTCACGCGGCTGATGAAAGAAACATCGTGAACCCGGACGATATCTGCTCCCCGGGCAATGCTGATCGCGACTGCCGCCGCGGTGCCTTCCAGTCGTTGGTCAGGCGGTAGGTCGAGGGTATAACCAATGAATGATTTACGCGAAGGTCCGGAAAGCAGCGGGTAACCCAGCGCCCGGATTTCACCCAGCCGGTCGATCAACTCTAGATTCTGCTCAACCGTCTTTCCGAAGCCAATCCCCGGATCGAGCAGAATCCGATCCTCCGCTATCCCGGCCTGCCGGGCCAGCGCCACGCTTTCGAGTAACTCGCGGCAAATATCCGCCATGAGGTTCTCATACGGCGCACCGATATAGCGCCCGCCCAGCCGGTCCTTTATTTCAGCCTGCGCCCACGAGCTGCGATTATGCATCAGGATCACAGGCGCCTGCCAACGCGCGACCACCCCAGCCAGGTCTGGATCCGCGCGCAGGCCCCAGACATCATTGACCATCTGCGCCCCGGCCCGCAACGCGGCCTCAGCCACAGCAGCCTTGTAGGTATCGATCGAGATCAATGCTGGAAATTCTTTGGCCAGGACCTGGATCACCGGAATAACCCGTTCCAACTCTTCATCTAGCCCAACCGGTTGAGCGCCTGGCCGGGTGCTTTCTCCGCCGATATCTAAAATATCCGCCCCGGTGGCGACAAACTGGCGCGCCTGATCCAGCGCCCGGTCCACCATCCCGGCCTCCCCGGCCAGCCCATCTCCCGAGAAGCTGTCCGGCGTGAGATTCAGAATGCCCATCAGGTAGGTGCGGCTGCCCCACTCAAAACGGAACTGGCCGACCGTCAAATGTGGCGATCGCAAATTGCCCATCATGAGCGTTCATTCTGTAAAAACAGGCAAAGCCTGTTTTTTTACAGAATTGAATTTTAGACCACCAGGGTCAGCGGGCGGGACAGCCAGGCTTCAGCAGCTTCCAACTCGTGGAAAACTGCCAGCTCTACCCCGCCTGTGCTCAGGGCAACGATCTCACGCACAGCCTGCGCCACCTGCGCATCCACCACCACTACCGCCAGGCGAATATTCCGCACCGAAGGATCGGTATTGACCTCCAAAGCATAATCGATCGCTTCGTGGGGCAGGTCGTGGATTGCCCGCAAGTCATAACGATTGCGTGTCAGGCGATCCGAATTTTCCAAATGCGCCAGAGCAAATTCGCGCCAGTGCTGGATGGTGGCATGGTTGATATTGTTAAAAGTCACGTTTAAGCCGCCGTCCGCACGGCGTTCTACTGAATAGCCAATATTCGGATCGGGAGTCCAGTTCAACGGTTTTGGATCAAACTCTGACATTGGATGACCTCCTGGAAGTCTTGGATAACAATCGGCTCGAACTGCAAGTACCGGCATTACCTAACCGGTGAGAGTATTTTATATGGTAAAGCCCGGAACGCAAAGGCCCAGGCGACGATCAACCTGGAAAGGGCTCAATTCCAGTCTGATCGCACTCTGCCAACATTTCCCGAATCGTCTGGCCAAAGATCGGATGGCGCAGGTCAGGAGCCAGGTCTGCCAGCGGGACAAGTACAAAACCCCGCCCGGCCATACGCGGGTGCGGAATGGTTAGCCGGTCGGTCTCCAACACCAGGTCATCATAGAAAAGCAAGTCCAGGTCAATTGGACGTGGACCATTCGGCAGACCCGGGCGGCGGCCAAGTTCCCACTCCAGGCGCTTCAAGAAAGCGATCAACTCCTGCGGCTCCAGTTCCGTCTCCGCACGGATGACCTGGTTTAAGAAGTCTGGCTGGTTTGTATACCCCCAGGGCGGGGTCTGGTAAACCGGCGAGCTGGCCGTGATTTTGACCTCCGGCGCTAAAGCCAGATAGGCGCGCCGGAAATTTTCCAGCCGGTCGCCCAGGTTGGTGCCCAGGGCCAGGTAAATGGAATGCGGCATATCGTTTTCTAAATCCTCTCCAACAAGGTTGCGGTAGCCATCCCGTGGCCGATGCACATGGTCTGCAGGCCGTAACCAGCCCGGCGGCGCTCCAACTCATTGACCAGCTTGGTCATTAAAATCGCCCCAGTCGCGCCTAACGGGTGTCCCTGAGCAATCGCCCCGCCGTTCGGGTTGACCCGTTCCAGATCGGCTCCCAGCGCTTGGGCCCAGGCCAGTACAACCGAGGCAAATGCCTCATTGATTTCAATCACATCGATGGCATCCAATCCCAGGCCAGCTTTTTTCAAAATCTGGCGTGTTGCCGTGATCGGCCCATCCAGCATCAACACCGGATCAGAACCGACAACCAGGCGACCAGCCACCCGGGCGCGCACTTCCAGGTTATGGCGCCCGACGGCTCGGGCAGAGGCCAACAGCAGCGCCGCCGCCCCATCGCTGACCTGGCTCGAGTTGCCAGCTGTGACTACCCCATCCGCCTTGAAAACCGGCTTCAAGGCAGCCATTTTCACCCGATCTGGCGGCCGGCGTACCCCTTCGTCCACGTCGACAACCCGCCCTCCAGCCAGTTGGATGGGCAGGATTTGCCTCGCAAAATGACCTTGCTCCATGGCTTGCATTGCCCGCTGGTGCGACTGGTAGGCGTAATCATCCAGCGCTTCTCGGCTGAGCTGCCACTTCTCAGCCATCAACTCAGCACTTATCCCTTGGTGCACCAATGGATAGGGGAAAACCACCGGCCAGCCTTCAGGATAATCCGTGCCGAGCGGCTGGTGTGACATCATCTCTATCCCACCCGCCAGGACCAGGTCCATATCGCCAGAAAGGATCGCCTGGGCGGCAAAATGCACCGCCTGCTGGCTCGAACCACACATCCGGTTGAGGGTCACCCCCGGCACATGCGGCGG
>JAYRWF010000454.1:0-5173 GCA_041918195.1 Anaerolineales bacterium | reverse complement strand
GAGCCGCCTCGAACCGGCGGCCATCAAAGCCGAAGGCATCTCCGATTTGCTGCGTGCCAGGGCGGCTCGCCCGAGACCAAGTGGAGGGGGATTCCACTTTCTCGGTAGTTCATTGACAAGGATCAAAAAACGTCTATAATCTCTCCTATTCATACCCAAGAAGTATTTATTTGAAAGGAAGTACTGGCATGGCGAGAGATTATCGTTCCGCTGACGAGCTGGTCAAACGCATCTTAAGCGACCCGAAGACCTGGGAACGCATCCAATCGGATCACGCCACCGAGCTGCTCAAGCTGGCCAAGGAGGTTGGTGATGATATCCCGCCCAACCCACCGCTCGAATCCGATGTATTCATCTACCGGATGGTAGTTGCGGTAATTGGGATTGTGGCGGTGGTGGCTGTGATCGGGGCGATTGTCGTCGTCGCCCTGGGGGTCGGCGAATCGACCCCGCTGCTGACCGCCCTGGTCTCGATCAGCTCAGCGGCGCTCGGCGCGCTGGCTGGCCTGCTCTCGCCGATGGGTTTCCGAAGATAAGCGCTGAAGCCTAAGCCGGCCTAAACTCAGGATACATTCCTCCCCCTTCCAGGGAAGCCAGCAAGAGGGCTGCTTGCAGGCTTCGATTTTTCGTTGTACAATCCATCCAGAGCTGTCGAACTGAATTCGTTTAACCTGGGTCTTTGCCTTCGGATTGAACCTATGCCAGAAGACTATTTGGTGGGGAAAAACCTCGGGGGACGCTACCAGATCCAATCGTTGGTTGGGCGCGGCGGAATGGCAACCGTCTATAAAGCGCTCGATACCAACCTGGGGCGCATCGTCGCCATTAAAATAATTCACCCTCACCTTGCCGACCAACCTGACTTTCTCCAAAGATTTGAGAATGAAGCCAGGCTGGTGGCTCAATTTCACCACCCCAATATTCCAGTGATTTTTGATTTCAACCAGGATGGGGGATATTTTTACATTTCGATGGAATATATCGATGGTGAAACTCTCGAAAACCGTCTTAAAACAATCAGCCAGGCTGGTCAGCGGTTACCGGTCAAGCTGGCGAGTGAATATTTTAGCGGGCTATGCGAAGCAGTCGATTATGCGCATCGCCAGGGCGTCGTCCATCGAGACATCAAGCCGGCCAATATTATGATCGATCAGGATCACGTAGTTAAGCTGATGGATTTTGGGATTTCGAAAATTATTGGGGGACAACGACATACCGCCACCGGTGCGACCATCGGTTCTGCTCATTACATCGCCCCTGAACAGATCCAGGGATTTCTGGTCGATGCGAGGACCGATATCTACGCCCTTGGAGTGACTTTCTTTGAGATGTGCTGTGGCAGACCGCCGTTCGAGGCTGATTCAGCGTTGACCTTGATGATGATGCACATTTCAGATCCGGTTCCTGATCTCCATCAACTCAACCCGGTGGTGCCAGCAGAGACCGCCACGATCATTCAGAAAGCGATGGCGAAAAAGCCGGAAGATCGATTTCGGTCAGCGACCGAGCTGGCAGCTCTCCTGCGGCAGTCCATCTCAAAGCCGGCGCTGCAACTGAACCTGCAGTCGACGATGATCGATCAGGTCATCGATCGCCAGCAATTATCAACACCACATGGAGCAAGTAGCAGCCAGGTTCAAATTCCGGAAATCAAGCCAGCCAAGAATTTTCCAAGCTCCCCGGAGGAAACTGCTTATCCAGTCCATCCGCGCGGTACGAAGACCTGGCTGTTCTTACTGCTCGGGGCACTCCTGTTGGGCGTTTTGGGATTGAGTTGGTATTTTATGGGGGGCCGGTCCCCCGCCCCTGAAGCATCTAGCGCTCAAGTTTCTCTTGAACCTCCGACCGAGAACGTGTCGATACCCGTCGAACCCGGCTCCACCATAACACCGGCTGAGGAGATCGCGCCGGTGGCGACCGACACCCTCTCCCCGACCGCCACACCAACCCTGGAGCCCAGCCCAACCTTCACCCCACAGCCCGACAATTCAGGCTTTAATAACCAATGCATCCAACCCGGCACATGGCTGCCCTATAAATCCCAGGGTGTCTCCGAAGAAAATGGTTGTTGGAACCTGAGTCACTGGATGATGTCCGCTTCGCCCAGGGGCCTCCAGATTTCGGTAGATCAGATGCCCTACGACAGCGAGCGAAGCATTCACCGGAAACTTGCCCAAAGTGTTAAGATCCGCTTTAAACTCAAAGTCAATCTACTGCGCTCGCTGACCAACCTCCAGGGGGGCCTGGCAGTGGGAATCGGCCGCCCGGAAGGCTGGCAAAGGGCGGGAATCTTCCTCGTTTTCAGAAGCAATGCTGTCAATCCGACGATGCAGGTTTACCTGACCGAAGGGGTGAATCGGGAGGGTGCTTTTTATCAAGATGCCGAGCTGGTCGGGGAACATGAAATCGAAATTCAGTATGATCACGGTTCGGTGAGGTTCTATCTTAACGGGGTCGAAATTCAATCTTCTCTTTTGCTATCGGCCAGCGATGCAGCCGATCCGGTGTTCTCGATTGGCTACAGCCTGCCACAAAACGGAGCGCTCCAGGCTGAGATCTTTGATCTGAGGTTTTTGGAGGAAGGGGAATAACCTGCAAACGCCGTGCCCCTTGTAAAATCCTTTCCTTCACGCGATAATCGGCATAGGCGCTCGGATTCACGGCATCTGTGAAAGGAGATCGAGATGCGTTACAAAGTTCACCGTCTTGGAGCCAGCGAACGGACTATCCAGGAGAAGCTCGAGAGTTTCTTGAACGAATGACACGGCGAAGTGGTCGCCATTCTTCCTTACGTCCGGACGACTTTTCAAATGATGGGTGCTACCTCCAAGGTGGGTTTTGTCCTGGTGGTTGAGAAAACAGACCAACCTGGGTAATGACAACCGGTTTCGGTCTTGCCCGAAACCGGTTGTCATTGCCAGAGTAACTTCTATCCTATGGCTGAAGTTGAATGATCACGGTCGCGTACGGCGCCAGCTCGGGCAGCGGGCGGTAGACGTCGAAGCCGCCGGCCGAGTTCAGGGTCAGGGCAGCAGGCTCGCCCTCGCCCAGCACCGCCTGCGCCTGGAGTGGGCCGCTGAGCGGGCCGCGTGCCAGGGTCAGGGTCAGGTCCTTGAGCGGCTGCTTGGATAGATTGACCAGCACCAGGAAGCTCTCTTCGGGGGTGCTGCGCAGAAAGGCGTAGGCCTGGGATGAGCTGGTCCCGACCAGCCAAAGATCGCCTGTGCGCAAGGCGGCGTGCGCATTGCGCAGTTGTATCAAGGCCCGGTAATGGTTGAGCAACGAGTCGGGATCGGCCGATTCGGTCACGACGTTCACGGTTGGGATATCGTTGTTTAACTCTTGCCAGGGCGTGCCGCTGGTAAAGCCGGCGGTAACTGGGGTGGCATCCCACTGCATCGGCCGGCGGATCAGCTCGTCTGGCTTGACGCCGCGCATACCGATCTCCTCGCCGTAGTAAATGAACGGCACGCCGGGGTTGGTCAGCAGCAGGCTGGCGGCAACCTTGGCCTTGTCCCGGTTACGCTGCAGGGTGTTGATCACCCGGTTCTGGTCGTGGTTAGTCAGGAAGGCGGCGTACTGCCCCTGGCCATAGCTCTCCAGGATGGTCTCCTGGACCTTGAGCAGGTTTTCATTGGTCCCGTCCTTGAGCGCTTCGATGATCGCTGTCGCCAGGTCGAACTCGAAGGCCAGGTTGACCTCATCGCCGACATAAGGCACAATCGCCGCGGTGGTATCCCAGATCTCGCCGACGGTCAGCGCATCCGGGGCGAGGCTGTGGACATAGCGGTGGAAATCGGCCAGCCAGGCGTGGGTTTCGGGGGTGTTAGCCTGGATAGCGCCGTCTTCGATCAGGTGGCGGACCGCGTCGAGGCGGAAGCCATCGACCTGCATGTCTTCTAGCCAGAAGGCGATAATTTCGCGCATCGCCCGGGTGACGTCGCCGTTGCGGTAATTGAGGTCGGGCATGCCCTCCCAGAAAAGAGCATAGTAATTGGAACCGCCGAGCGGGTACCAGACCTGCGAACCCCACGGGCTGCTGTAGGGGATCGGGCTGTCGTCCCAGATGTACCAGTTGCGGTAAGGCGAGTCGGGCTGTTGAGCGTCGAGGAACCAGGGGTGCTGGCTGGAGGTGTGGTTCATCACCAGGTCGACGATCACGGCGATGCCGCGCTGGTGCGCCGCGGCCAGGAATTGCTTGAAATCCTCGTTGGTCCCGTAATCGGCTTCGATGGTCTCGTAATCGGTGGTGTCATAGCCGTGGTAAGAGGGCGATTGGGCGATCGGCATCAGCCAGATGCCGGTGACGCCGAGGTCAGCGGTGGTGGCGGGGTCGCCATCGTTGAGGTAATCGAGCTGCGAGATCAGGCCCTGGAAGTCGCCGATGCCATCGCCATCGCTGTCTTTAAAGCTGCGGACAAAGACTTCATAAAATACCCGGTCGTTCCACCAGGGCAAGCCGCCGGAACCGAGGCGCGGCGAGCTGGTCAACTCGGGCAGCGGGGCAGGCTGCTCGGGCAGGACCAGGGATAGCTCGGGGAACTCGGCCAGCTCCTTGAAAGTGACCAGCCAGGTCTTCTCGACGCGCTTATCGGGCGATTCGGCCACGCTGACGGCATAGCGAATTTTATGCTGTTCAAGGCCTGGATTTTCGAGGATGACGTTCCAGAGACGAAAACCGCCGCCCCAGACATCGGCGGTGCCAAAGGCAGGCAGGTTGACCGGTTGGTCATCGATGTAGAGCTCCCAGACCAGCTCGGCCCAGGCCTTATCGAGCGCTTCGCTGCCAGCGCCGGCGCCAACCCCAACGCCATTGCCAATGAAGATACGCTCAAAGCGTGGCGCGCTGCAGTCGACGGCGTCCTGGGCGCCAGGTTGGTCGGAGATGCTGGGGTCGCAATAATCCCAGAGCAGCATATCCATTTCTTGCTCGCTCTGCGCAGCCCGCAGGGTCAGCTCGCCAAGCTGAGCGCCGGGCTGCAGGCCAGTCGCTTCGGGTCGGGGAGCGAGGGTTGGCGCTACGCTCGGCGGGGCGGCAGGCTGGGTAGCCGTAGCAGCCGGGAGGGGTTGGGTGGCGGTGGGAACGATGGGTTGGGTTGGCGCTGCAGAAGGTTGCGGCGCAGCGCAGGCGGCGAGCAGGAACACGAGCAGGAGAAGTAGATGGAGGGCTTTC
>JAYRWF010000453.1:0-3045 GCA_041918195.1 Anaerolineales bacterium | reverse complement strand
TACCCCTTGAGCCTCAGCTACCACCCGCAGTTGAGCGTAAACAGCCTGGGCGGGACGAGTGGGTACGTGAAATCCACCAGTTACGATGCCGCCGGGCGGGTGGTAGTGCGGCGCTTGGGCGGCGGGCCGGTGCTGCTCAGCCAGTACCAGTATTCCCCCTGGAGCGTCCAGGGTGGGCGGCTGGAGAAACTGAAAGCGGGAACCCCGGCCAATCCGATCGCCCTGCTCGACTTCAGCTACAGCTATGACCCGGTCGGGAATATCCTGGCGATCGGGGACAGCAAGGCCGGTGGGGCGCAGACGCAGAGCTTTGAGTACGATGATTTGGACCGCCTGACCAGTGCAGCAGCCAGCTGGGGTACGCAAGGGCTGTACTCGGAGGATTACAGTTACGCCACGGCGACCGGCAACCTGAGCAGCAAGGGCGGGATCACCTACTCATACGATCCGGATCACCCGCACGCCGTGGCCAGCACCTCGAACGGCAACAGCTATCCGTATGATGACAACGGCAACCAGATCCAGCGGATCATCGGCGGGCGTTGGAATATTCAAGTAAAATAATTTCTAGATCAATGATGTTCATCAACAGTCGCGCACCGATCCGCATATGCGATAACGGAGGCTGGACCGATACCTGGTTCGCCCGTTATGGCCAGATTTTCAACATCGCTGTCGCCCCCTATGTGGAGGTGCAGGTTAAGGCTGCCCATGTTCCCGATGGCGCCACCCAGGCCACGATCCAGGCCGAAAATTTTGGCGATCAGTATTCATGGGTTCCAGGCAGCGGTTGGGATAGGCACCCGTTACTCGAAGCCGCAATCCAATCGATGGATATCCCTGCTGGACTAGCCCTGGAAATCAACCTCTTTTCGGAAGCTCCCAGCGGGGCATCGACTGGAACATCCGCTGCGGTGACTGTCGCCCTGCTCGGCGCACTGGACTGCCTGACGCCTGGGCGAATGACCCGCCACAAAATTGCCCTGGCGGCCCAACGGGTGGAGACCGAGCTGCTCGGCCAGCAGTGCGGGATCCAGGACCAACTCGCCAGCGCTTACGGTGGAATCAATTTCATCGATATGGATGACTATCCGCATGCCATTGTACAGCCACTCCGGCTTTCGGCGGCAGTTGAATGGGAGTTGGAGCTCCGGTTGGCGCTGGTCTACCTGGGCCGCTCGCACAGCTCCTCGGTGGTTCACGAGCTGGTGATCCGGGAATTGGAGACCGCCGGGCCAGGGTGCCGGCAGTTGGCGGATTTACGCCTGACGGCGCGCAAATCACGTGACGCACTGGCCAGGGGTAATTTTACCGCCTTCGGTGCAGCAATGATTGAAAACACGCAAGCGCAAAGACGCCTGCACCCGGCGCTGGTCAGCCCGGCAGCTGAGCAGATAATTGAAATTGCCCGCGAACACGGCGCGCTGGGCTGGAAAGTTAATGGCGCCGGCGGCGAGGGCGGCTCGCTCACCCTGCTGGGCAGCGAGTCGGCCCAGGCCCGGCGGGCGATGCTGCGCGCCATCGAAGCCAAAGATCCGCTTTTCCGGTGCATCCCGATCCACCTGGACCGGCATGGTCTGCGGGTCTGGTTAAGTGAGAATGAATAAAAAATGGGCCGAAGCCCATTTTTTTTATTCATCAATAGATTGGAAGCTGGAGATCAACTTCCCTGGCCCAGGCGTTGATCCCGCCCTGCAGGTTCTTCAGCTTACGGAAACCGGCGCTGAGCAGCAACTCGAGCGCTCGCGCCGAACGGGTGCCGGCTTTGCAGAAGACCACCATCTCGCTGGCGCTGTCCAGCTCTGACAAGCGCGAGGCCAATTGACCGAGAGGGATGTTAATTGCACCGGGCAAGCCGGAAATTTCCAACTCGTGCGGCTCGCGCACATCGAGCAGCACCAGGCCGTTGTCATCCTGCAGGCGCCTGGCCAGCTCGGTAGCCGGAATGTCCCAGCCGCCGCCGACCGAGCCGGCGTCGTGGTCGTGGCCCGGGACACCACAGAAGGCTTCGTAATCGATCAGCTCGGTAACCTCCGGGTTCGGACTGCAGACCTTGCAATTCGGGTTCTTCTTCAGGCGGACGAATTCAAACGATGAATCCAGGGCATTGTAGAGCAGCAGGCGGCCGATCAAAGGCTCGCCGATCTCGAGCAGGATCTTCAATGCCTCGGTGGCCTGCAGGGTACCAATCGTGCCGGGCAGGATGCCCAGTACCCCACCCTCGGCGCAGGAGGGAACCAGGCCAGGCGGGGGCGGCTCGGGGAAAAGGCAGCGGTAGCACGGCCCACGCCGGGCGTCGAAGACACTGACCTGTCCATCGAAGCGGTAGATCGAGCCGTAAACGTTCGGCTTGCCAAGCAGCACGCAAACATCGTTGGTCAGGTAACGGGTGGGAAAATTATCCGTCCCATCGATGATCAGGTCGTAATTGGCGGCGATCTGCAGAGCGTTGGCAGAGGTAAATGGCTCGTTGTAAACATCCACCTGAATGTCAGGATTGAGATCAAGCAGGCGCTGGCGGGCCGATTCGACCTTGAGCTTGCCAATCCCGGACGTGCCGTGGATCACCTGGCGCTGCAGGTTGGAGGCATCGACCACGTCATAATCGACCAGGCCAATCCGCCCGACGCCAGCCGCCGCCAGGTACAAGGCAGTCGGCGAGCCGAGACCGCCGGTACCGATGATCAGTACTGCGGCGGCTTTCAGCTTGCGCTGGCCCTCCAGGCCGACCTCCGGAATCAACAGGTGGCGCGAGTAGCGCAGGATTTCTTCGCGGGTCAGAAATGGCAGCATCTTGCTATCCACCAGCGATTGACGGGATCAGGAGCAGACGGTCCTGCTCCAGCAGCGGAGTCGCCAGCCCCTGCAGGTCCTTGATGTTGTTCTCGCCCAGGAACAGGTTGACAAACGGGCGCAAACTGTCTTCGCCGTTGAAAAGATGCGGCTTGATGGCTGGGTATTGGGCAGCCAGATCCTGCATCACAGCCTGGACAGTATTTCCTTGCAAAACGACCTCGCTTTGACCGGCGGTGTAGGCCCGCAGCG
>JAYRWF010000452.1:0-2360 GCA_041918195.1 Anaerolineales bacterium | reverse complement strand
TGGAAGGCGATGGCGCACAACGCTGGCTGTAGCTGCGGTAACAATTATGAATACATGGCCAACCTGCGACCGGAGCAGGTCGGGACCTTCAGCTACCTGGTGCGCTTCTCCAGCGACGGTGGGATCCACTGGACGTATGGCTACTGGTCGGATGGCACGCCGGGCACGTTGAACGTCCTGCCGGCGGCTGACACGACCCCGCCGGCCGCGCCAGCCAACCTGCGGGTGGTCGATTGGGGCTTGAGCTTCATCCAGCTAGAATGGGATGTGGTTCCAGAGGCTGCCGAGTACTGGATTTACCGGGCGGAGAGCAGCGGGGCTGCCACCAGCCGCCTGGCGATCGTCAACGCCCCGGCCAACGGCTACACCGACACAGAAGTGGACCCGGGCGCGACCTATTTCTACGTGGTCAAGGCGGTCGACGCAGCGTTGAATGTCTCGCCACCTTCCAACGAAGTCGCTCACAAGGCTGAGCCGAAGCTGGTGGATGTCACCTTCCGGGTGCTGGTTCCGGATGAGACGCCCGTGAACGACGTGGTGTACATCGCCGGCGGCACATCACCGCTGGAATGGAATCCAAGCAAGTTCCCGATGACCCAGGTGGGCACGGACCTGTGGGAGATCACCCTGCAGTTCCCGGATGGGACCAACCTGGAGTACAAGTTCACGCGCGGCTCCTGGGAGCGAGTGGAATGGTGGGGCTCGATTGTCAGCGTTGCTAACCGGCGCACCTCGATCAGCTATGGGACGAACGGGACGCAGTTGGTAGAAAACGTGGCGACGGATTGGGGCAACGGGGCTGACGACAGCAAGGCGGTCCAGTTCTGGCGCGACCCGCTGGTTGAGAGCACGACGCCGGCGGATGGGGTCACGGTGGTACCGCCGGCGAATGTCACGGTGGCCTTCAGCCGGGCGATCCAACCGCTGCAGGGCGGCGATTTCAGCAGCTCGATCGTGGTTGAGAGCAACGGCGGCGCGATCCCTGGCACGGTCAGCGCGCCAGATAACCAGACCCTGGTTTGGACGCCGGCGGCTGCGCTGGGCAGTGGGACCTACCAGGTGACGGTCTTCAACCTGCGCAGCGACCTGGGCGGCGAAAGCGTGCTGATGCAAGCTCCGTACGTGTTCAGCTTCACCGTAACAGCCCAAAATGCAGGTTTCTTTGTGTATGATGGGGCATTCCAGGTGCGCCTGCCGCTTGTGCGGCAGTAGCAAGATCGGTTAAAATAACCAGGGGCAGCCCGGTGAGAGGCTGCCCCTGGTGAAAAAGGAGCGTGAATATGAACAAGATTTTGAATTTCCTGGTTGGTTTGCTGGTCGGGGCTCTGTTTGGCGGCGTGGTAGCTTTACTGCTGGCGCCGAGCTCCGGCCAGGATATCCGCCGCCAGATCGGCGAGCGGGTGCAGTATGTCCAGGATGAGGTCAAGCGGGCCTCGAGCGAGAGACGGGCCGACCTCGAGCGGCAACTGGCCGATCTGCGCGCCCCACGCCGGCCTAGCGCATAATTTCGACCTGGTATGTAGCTGCTTCGCGGGTGATCCTGGTTGTCCCACTGACGACCAGGATCACTTCTTTTACTTCTTCGCCAACCCGGAAGTTCAGCTCGAGCTGGTTGTTGCCGTTCAGGGTGTAATTGGACACCCGGGTTGGGCTGCGGTTGAACAGGGAAGTGGTGCCGTATTCAATCACCGCCAGGCGATAGGTTTGGGGGAGCAGGTTTTGAACCCGGACGAAGCCCTGGGGAGTCCAGCCGCCGGTGCCGGCTTCGAAATCGCTCTGGTAGCCGATTTCGGGGATTGAGATATCGTCGAGCACAAGACCGCTGCCATTGACTGCAGCGTCGGTAACATACTCGAAGCGGATCTCTACGCTTTTTCCAGCAAATTCCGACAGGTCGACCGTCTCCAGGATCCAGCTTGCCGGCTCGGAGTCACCGCTTTGGCCGGTGTAAGCCCAGCCGAAGCTGTTGCCGGAGAGATCTTTGAGCGAGCCGGAGGGCGTGTTCAGGATCTGCCAGCTCGCGCCGTTATCGGGCGAGGCGAGCAGGTAGACCTGGTCGTAGCCTTCTTCGATGTCGTACCAGGTCCAGTAGTTTAGAGTCAACGGTCCGGTGACCTGGGTGAAATCAAAGACCTGGCTGAGGGTCATATCGGATTCGTCGCCCTGGTTCGACCAGAAGAAGTAATCGCCGGAGTGTGCGTCGGTCGGGAGCAGCTTGATCTGTTCGGAGCCCGAGAAACGGAGGGTATATTCGCCTTCGCAGCGGATGCGGATTGTGTCCACACCGTACTGCAAGACCTGGCGATCGTCGAGGTTGGCCGGGCAGTCACGCAAGATCTCGGTCGGGCTGGCATTCGGCG
>JAYRWF010000451.1:0-2712 GCA_041918195.1 Anaerolineales bacterium | reverse complement strand
GATATGGCGGATAAATCGGTCCGTGTGGTGACACCGCTCTTTATCCGCAGTTACAATCCAGCCTGGTCTCCGGATGGTTCCCAGTTGGTCTATGTGGAAGAACAAACCCTGGGAAGAATTATGATACTAGACGCCCAGGGGATCCGTACTCCGCTTTTGGAAGAACCGAAAGTAGCTTCGGATGTACACCCGGCCTGGTCGCCGGATGGCAAGTCGATCTTGTTTACCCGCTATCCGTTGCAGGGAAAGCCGCCGACTTTGATTGCGGTGAACCTGGAAAAAACTCAGGAGCAGATTGAATTTCCATTATTGCTGGGGCCGGTGCCGATGCGCGAAGCCCAATTTTCTCCTGATGGCATCTGGCTGGTCTTTGAAAGCTGGCCGACTGGGGAAAACCACGAAATTACCATTATGACCAGCAATGGCGCCTCGCGGCGAGACCTGACCAGTGAGGCGAGTTTCGATTTCGATCCTGCCTGGCGCCCACGGGTTAAGTAATTTCGGCCAGGTATTTGTCTCGATTACTGCCCCGAGCGATCTTGCCGCTACTGGTTTTTAGCAGCCAGTTTTTTCCTACCACATGGACCCTTCTTACCACCACATCTGACCCCTGGCTTACTCTTTGCCGAATGTGAAGTTGAATTCGCTCCCGATCTGCCTCGCTCAACTGGTCGAATTGTTCTAGCTCTGCAACCAGGGCCACTTCTTCCGTGCCTAGTTCTTCATCATACACCCCAAAGGCCACTACACGGCCTGGGTGAACTCCCTTGATGTCGCTGGCCAGCCGTTCGATATCAGCCGGGTAAACGTTTTTTCCGCCGACGATGATCAAATCCTTTTTTCGACCGGTGACAAACAGTTCTCCATTTGCCAGGTAACCCAGATCGCCGGTGAGATACCAGCCATCCAGAAATGCCTCTTGTGTCAGATCTGGGCGATGGTAGTAACCGGCCAGCATACAATTGCTCTGTAGGACAATCTCGCCGACCTGCCGCTCTGGTAAGTCCTGGCCATGCTTCCCAATCACTCGCACCTGGGTGTTCGCGATCGGCCGTCCAGCCGAGAGCATCTTGAGCGATCCCGGTGCATTCAGCGGGAAAGCCTGCCTAACAGGCCTGGCGATATGGCGTTGAGAGAAGGCAACGGCATCAATCACGTCGACCGTAACCGCTGCATCAATCCCGCCTTGTGTAACCGCGAAGACGTTCTCAGCCATTGCGTAGCAGGTAGCCAGGGCCTCCGGGCTTAGTCCATAAGGTTGAAATCGCTCCAGGAACATCTGCTGGCTCTTCCACGACATCGGCTCTGAGCAGTTGATCACTGCCCGCAGGCTGGAAAGGTTGACCCCTTCCAGGTCACGCGCCCGAATTTTTTGGGCGCAGAAGTTGTATGCGAAGTTTGGCAGCCAACACAGGCTGCCCTGGTAAGCGCTGATCGCTTGTAGCAGTTTCTGAGGAGCGCGCACCCAATCAAACGGCGAAAGCAGCACCAGGCGCAACCCGCTCAGGACCGGCAGGATAAAGCCAGCGATCAAGCCCATGTCGTGATACAGCGGCAGCCAGCTCACCACGACATCGTCTTCGCTTAAATGCAGTGCGTTTGCATAACTGGATAGCTGATTCTGGATCGCCTGGTGTGAAAGTGCCACGCCTTTCTGAAGACCTGTGGTACCCGAAGAATGCTGTAATAGGACGATCTCATCAGGGCTACGTTGTAACCCTGGAAAACGATCTGGATTCAGGTCGGATGCAGGTGGGATGGCGTCTGAGACAAGGATAGCCTTAATTGAACTGACCTGGCTGGCGGCCTTCTCGGCCTCGGCCAGGAATTCCGGATAGGTAATGACTCCCCCCGGCAGGGTAATTGCGAATAACGTTTCTAGCGAGCGTCGGTAATGATCAGGGAGTAGTTTTTCGGTCAAGAATGGCATGATCGAGGGAATTGCCCCCTGGAGCAGTGCGCCAAAAAAGGCAGCCACCAGATCTGGGCCATGCTGGAGGATCAGGATGACCACCTCACCCGGGGCGACGCCGGTCTGCGCCAGGGCTTGCGCATAGGCTGCGGAGCGCGCCCACAGTTCCTGGTAGCTAAGACTTAACTCCGGCGCTTGGGCAAACAGTAGGCGAATCGCCGCTTGTTCAGGTTTTTCCCGAGTCAGGCGGAACAAGGTCTGGGCAAGGTTATTAGTGGCAGTCACCGGAGGGTTATTACCTGGCGCTACGCCCGGCGCTGCTCAATCAATTCGCTCAATTGGGCCAGGGTGTCAAAGCTATCTTTGTTGAGCTCGGTATCGTCGATCCGGACTCCATACGTGTCCTCGACAAATAAAGCCAGGTCAACCAGGTAGAATGAGTCAATCAGACCTCCGGAGAGCAGTGGCTCATCCGGACGAATCTTCCGCGTGGGCGTTTTTAGGATTTTCTTGGCAATATATTGGGCCAGTGGTTCGGCAATGCTTTGATTCATATGTGCTCTCGTTGGTTCAAGATTATCGTGGGCAGGTTGGCAGCCAGCTTTACTCGGAAACCGCCAACCAGATGGCCTCTAAAACCTGTAATGCATTCAGGTTGCGAATTGGCCAGCCCCGGCTCATATTGTATGGATTATCAAACTGGTTTGATGCCCAGGTAATATGGACGCCATCTTCCTGCAGCCCCTGGTCTGGTAGGTCCTGCACCGCTCGCCAGTAATTCCACAGTGGAATGTCATACT
>JAYRWF010000450.1:0-12044 GCA_041918195.1 Anaerolineales bacterium | reverse complement strand
TACTGATCATCCAATACCTGCAACAGGCTGAGTAATTGGTCTTCTATCTTGATATCCTGCCAGGGTTCTCGGTTTGGTTTTTGCTGGTGACGCGCGATCAGCGAGACGACCTGGTTTGGCGCGCCTGCATCTGCCACCAGTGCAGCACCCCAGGCGGGATGCTGTTCGGCTACCACGAAAGGCCGTCGCCAACCGGCTGGCTCTCCGCTGCCCCAGTTAATCACCTGTTTTGGCAATATTTTCTTGCACACGACGATTAACGCTCTTTCCCAATGGTGCAATGGGTAGCGAATTTTTCCCACATCATGCAGTAGGGCCGCGGTTAGTAGATCGGGATGACTTATTCCTTGCTCCCGTAATGCCTGGAATACTTGAATACTGTGAGCTTGTTCGCCAGGCTGCATTTGTAAGAACAAGGCCATCAGAGAGGCGGGCAAAAATCGTCTGGCCTCTTCCACTCCTCGCAAGTCAGGTCTGGCTTGCAGGGCATTCCAAAATTGGCGAGCCCGGTAGGTCATGCGCACAGGTGGATCACCCCACCAACAAATTAAGGAGCATGCCCATCGGGCGGAACAGAATCCAACTCAAAGGATCAAAGCCAGGCAGCAGGTAACCCCCGAAAACCAGGATGAGCAGCAAGATTGGCCCATAAGGTCGGAATTGGTCCATCAGGCGTTGTCCATTGGGAGGTAGAAGGTAGTAGAGCACCTTATCGCCATCCAGCGGTGCGACAGGAATTAAATTGAACAGCATCAGCAGAAGGTTGGTTTGGACAAACACCAGGCAGAGTTGAGGCAGGGTTGGCAAGATGTGCTGTGTTTCACTCAGAATGCTGGTATAGGCTTGAAAAGAATTGATCAATCCCAACTGGAAAGGGATCGCGAACAGGACCGCCATCAGCAAGTTTGAGATTGGGCCAGCCAAGGCTACCCACAGTGGCGCCAACCTGGAATGGCGCTCCAGGGTATAAACATTCACCGGCACCGGCTTGGCCCAGCCAAAGCCAGCTACCAACAGCATCAGTGAACCCATTACATCCAGGTGAGCAAACGGGTTCAAGGTCAGTCGCCCTTCTCGGGCTGCGGTTTTATCGCCAAATAGGTTGGCGGTAAAGGCATGCGCGAATTCGTGTACCGCAAAAGCAGTCATTAACACCAGGACATAAGAAATCAGCATCGATGGGGAAGGGAGAAGATCAAATAACATACCAGTACCTCCGTGAAGATTATACCATTTGGAAAATTCAGCGCTCACGGTTTGCTTGCAGCCAGGTGATATAATTTCAGCGATGTTGCCAGAATTGCATTTAAATGACTTGGTCCGGCTGCGCAAACCGCATCCTTGCGGGAGCTATGATTGGAAAATTGTCCGTTTGGGCGCTGATATCGGCCTGGAGTGCCTGGGTTGTGGTCACCGGGTAATGCTGGAACGGCGTGAATTGGCCCGGCGCTTGAAAAAGCTCACCCATCCAGAAGGCGATTCCTGATATGGGAACCCTTTACCTGGTGGCAACCCCGATTGGAAACCTGGAAGACTTCAGCCCGCGCGCCAGGCGTATTTTAGAGCAGGTCGTGCTGATTGCTGCTGAAGATACTCGCCACACTGGCCTGCTACTCAAACACTTTCAGATCGAGACCCATCTGACCAGTTATCATGAGCATAACAAGCTGGTAAAGCTGGATCACATCCTGGCTTTTCTAGAGCGCGGCGATGTCGCCCTGGTTTCAGATGCAGGCACACCTGGATTAAATGACCCTGGTTATGAATTGGTTCGAGCAGTCATCCAGGCTGGCTTTCCCGTCAGCCCGATTCCAGGCCCGAGCGCTCCACTGGCTGCGCTGGTCGCCTCTGGCTTACCAACGGATTCATTCCTATACCTGGGCTATCTACCTCGCAAAAAAGCGGACCGGTTGCGGCTGCTCACCTCGGTAGCAAAACAGCCCTACACACTGGTATTCCTGGAAACGCCTCACCGCTTATTAGAAGCCCTGGCCGACCTGCAAGCAACCCTGGGTGATCGACAGATGTGCGCCGGACGAGAGATGACCAAGGTGTATGAAGAATTCAGGCGTGGCTCGATCGCCCAGGTTCGAGACTTTTACACTGGCCAAACGCCGCGTGGCGAATTCACGCTCGTGGTGGCTGGAACTTTACCGCAGCCCGATCAGTGGGATCATGAACGCCTTGAAACAGAAATCGGCGCCGCTCTGGAGAGGGGAGAATCCAGCGCTGGTCTGGCAGCTCGGCTGTCGCTCGAGTCTGGTTGGCCGCGCCGAAAGATCTACGCGTTGATCCTCCAAAGACTACAAAAACCGGATTAAAAAGCTAAGCTTCAATAGCAGTAAGCCCGTAGCTATTCCCAATATAGCCCCTGCAAGCACATCAGAAAGATAGTGAACCCCCATCATAACCCGAGCCAGGATCACTAGCGGCGCCCAGGCTGCCAGGGTCCAGCCCAACCAGGCCGGTCCCATTCCCAGAGCGACCACCGCCAGCATTGTGGCGCGTGCTGCATGCCCGGATGGAAAAGAGTGCGGATCCGTTTTTCGATAGACTGCCCCCCACTCGCCGGCTGGACGCTGGCGTCGTACACTGAACTTGATTGCAAACACCGCCAGGGCAGTCAAGAAAATCCCCACAGCCATAAACCCGGTTAATCGTCGCCAGTCTTGATTCCCGCCTAAGAAGATGATTACCAGGCCGATAAGCCAGAACCAAGAGTCCCCTGAATGCGCCAGGAACCGGGCGATATTGCGCAGCAGACCAGGTTTATCAGCTACTTTTAGCTTCTTAGAATATTTCCAGTCCAACTGCAGCAATTTCTGCAGCAGACTCATGCAGCCTTCCGCCTGGCTATGTCCGCCCGGACCAGCTCAAGCTGATTGGGCTTGTCAACATCCATCCCAACTTCTGCGTACGGACAGATCAGCGCCCTGCCAGTCATCCCCAACCGTTGCGTGACTTTGTTCACCGCACCTTGCAAGGTGATTTGGTGGAAGAGCAGCAAAAGCAGGGTGTCGAAGCCCAGCAGGCTCGCCTGTTTGAGAGGATTTTTTCGCGATGCAATGATTTTTTCCCACATGGCGTCGTTCGAACTCAAAGAGGCCCGGACCATGTTCATGTCTCCCCCACAGATCTCCATATCTTTCAGCCGGGTGAAAGTTCGTTTCGATCCAGGGTATCGTGCTTCCATTGTTTGGCGGGTGATTACGTTGTAATAGGCATCATCGTTGGTTTCCAGAGCTGTTTGGATCACCCAATCAACCATTTCCGAAGTGATCCCAGGGATGTCGGATGAAACCATTAAGACATGCTCGACCAGGGAATTGTTTTCGGTCGCCTTTGCCAGGCCAGCTTTGATGTTGCTCAACATTCCACCCTGGTTAGGGATGTAGCCGGCAACCTTGGGGCATTGCAGGTTATTCTCCACGGTCAGGCCGACAATATAGACCCGCTCAACCAGGGCTGAGCTGTTCAATGCATCTAAAACCCACTGGATCATTGGCTTGCCGCAAATATCCAGCAAGGCTTTGGATTTCCCTTGGGTTTCTTCGTAAAGCGGTTCTCCAGGTTGTGGAATCCCACCAGCCGTAACAATCGCGTCGATCTTCATGGATTCAACTCCTGCAGGTTGGGTTCAAAACCAAGCTGGTCAAGGAGGCCGTTCAATTCATCCAGCGATAGCTTTCTACCTTTGCCGGAGATAGCGATCAGAGCGGCTTCCATCATATTGGTGCCGAAGGAGCGCCCATCCAGCACAGGGGTGCTGGTAACCAGGTATTTTATCCCGGCTGAGCGGAAAAACTCGACATCCTGGCTGGTGGTTGTGTTGGTGGCGATGATTTTCCCTGGCAGCCGGTCAGACATGTGGCGCTTGACATAATGGCAGTCTCCAGCGATCACCGTTCCCCATTCATAAAACTTATCCCATTTGGGGATACGCTTTTCTTGTTTCTCGCCGGTCGGGTAAACCCACTCGAAGGGCAGTCGCGTGACAATTGGAGCCAGCGTAGCAGCCAGGCGTTTCAGGCCATTCAGGCTGCGAACCTGGATCGGCAGTCCCAAGATGAACATTAAGTCGCCAAAAATGACTTCGTAGTTTGCCTCGACAAAAGAGCGCGCCATTCCCCATCGGTCTACTCCCCCGACGACAAAGGCTTTTCGCCCGGCTTGAGCAATGGTTGCGCCGAGGTGTTGGTCGATGAATGGGGCGAGCCGGTTTTCCAGGGTATTTTTCAGCCCGGTGCCGTCCACGACCGGTGTTTGTTTCACGTAGCGGATAAGCTTTTGAACCGAGTGGATCGGATACCACTTCTGATCCACCAGGATTCCCAGGTCTGCGCCGCCTACTCCAAAAGCATCAACTTTTCCATCTAGTTCTTTGTAAAGCTGAGCGGCTTTTTCCATATCCCCATCGGTGCCGATCCGTTCAATCGAGACTTTTTCACCTAGCAGCTCCACCTCAACTGCTTTGTTCCGTTTTGAAGAGCCAATACTAATGCTGACTGCGCGCTTCATCGAGGTATGCCTCCACTCGAATTGGGATAATTTCTGTTTGAGTATACACCGAAGTTGAAAAATGGCAATAGGCCGGAAAAAATTGTTATAATCGATCCTGTTCAGGCAGAAACAAGAAACCGGACTCGACAGGAGAACCTGCATGGAACTTCCCAATTACGCTTACTTCAAAGGAAAAATCATTCCCTATTCGGATGCCAAGGTCAGCGTGTTAACCCATGCATTGAATTATGGGACAGGGGTATTTGGTGGATTGCGCGGCTATTGGAATGAAGATCATCAACAGCTATATCTCTTCCGGCCGAAGGATCATTTTCGCCGCTTTCTGGATTCCGGCAAGCTAATCAATATTCACCTACCCCAAAGTCCGCAGGATCTGACTGGGGTAGCGATTGACCTTCTCCGTGCTGAAGCCTATCGCTGCGATGTCTATATCCGTCCCCTGGCTTTCAAAGCAGATGAGATTATTGGGGTCAAGCTGCATGGATTGACGGATGAGCTTTCAATCATAGCTATTCCATTTGAAAAATACGTGGCCAATGATACCAGTGCTCACGTTACCATTTCTTCCTGGCGACGAGTCGATGACAATGCCATCCCGGCGAGAGGTAAGATCAGTGGGGCATATGCTAATTCAGCGCTTATTAAAACGGACGCGGTCTTATCCGGGTTTGACGAGGCTCTGGTGCTGAACCAGGATGGTCATATTTCCGAAGGCAGTGCAATGAATGTCTTCATGCTGCGCAATGGTGTCCTGGTCACTCCTCCGGTTACCGACAATATCCTGGAAGGAATTACGCGCCGCACGGTGATTGAGCTGGCGCAAAAAGAGCTCGGCTTAAGCGTGGTGGAACGCCCGATTGACAGAACCGAAGTGTATCTTTGTGATGAGTTTTTCATGACCGGCACAGCCGCCCAGATCACTGCTGTGACGCGTGTGGACCACCGCTGGTTAGGTAATGGTGAGATGGGCCCAGTTACCGCTGAACTCCGCCGCTTGTTCCAGGATGCGGTTCGTGGTCGCCTGCCCAGGTATTCCTGCTGGGTTGAGCCTGTCTATGTCAGCGAGTCGGCTGCACAGTTACCCTGCTCGTGACCTTTTCCACTCAGGATACTGCCCAGCAATTGCATGGTCGCTTCGGGAAAAGAGCCTTTAGAACGCCATACGCGCTATCGGTTTCACACCAGCAATCGGCAAAAGCGTATTGCAGCTCATCCAGGCTGCGATAACCGAAGACAAGTTGCAGGAAGGTCAGACCTGGAAATGCCGCCTCGCCGCTATCGGGTGTTGGAGTTGGTCGGTGGGATTCAATCTTTGTCAATCGTCCGTGCTCTAAACCGAGCAGTAATCCCTGGTTGTAGAACGTGATTTTAACTTCGCCGCTGAATCCCTGGTATGCAGAGTTAACTAAGTTTTGCTCCAACACCGGAGCGACCCGGTGCAAGAAACCTGGCAGGTCGGGCACGCGCAGGTACCAGGCATAAGGTTGCGCGACGCGTGGCAAACCAGTGTGCATTACCTCGTAGACCGGGTGCTGGCTGCCTAAATAAAAACCAAATCCATCGTGCTCGTCCAGCTTGCCCTTCTCGGCGGCTTTTACCGCTCCGGTATTGTACAGGTAACGCGCTACACTGGGCGTCACCTGGCTCCAGGGAATGCCGGGCTTGATTTCATACCCATTTGCCACAATACATGGGCCCCAATAGATCGCTGAGTGGGTGAAGTAACCGACTGGCTCTCCTTCGGGTGTCTCAATGAGATGGATTTCTCGCCGGTTGACATTGTTCTGGCTTTTTCCCTCGAGTTCATATAACCAATCTTCCGGTTTGCGAACGCAGCTCACCAGGTAGCGCTGGTTGGCCTGTTGGTGTAAAGCAGCGATTAATTCTAGATCCTCGCCTCGGGCAGGGCGGATCGAATAAGGCTCTGGCTGGCCATCCTTTAACTTCGGTAGCGAGCGCTTTGACCCATACCGCCCTCCGCCCAACTCCATTGCCATCTCGTACCCAAACAGCCGGTAATAATAAGGAATGCCTGTTATGGCCTGGACGACCTCTCCGCGTTCAATACTCCATTCGTGGATCAGCTCGAATTGAGTCCGGACCAGGCCACGCTGGCGATATTCGGGATCTGTCCCAACCAACTCGGGGCGGCCGACCCGGAAGGGGATTCCACCGTATGACCAGGTCTGCGAGATCAGGTTGAGCGATGACACAATCTTGCCAGTCCGCCGGTCCTCGACGATCGTAAAATCATTTGGAGCAAAGCTCGGGTGGGGCTTGACGAGCAGATCGCGCGTCCAAACCGCTACTTCTTCTTCGGGGTTTTCGGGGCCTTCATCGCTGTGAATGCGTGCATTAAAATCGCCCAAGGCTTGCGCATCGCCTGCATTTGACCGGCGCAAGATCAGGTCATTTCCCAGGTCTTGCAAAATCGTCTGCGTATTCATTTTGGCTCCTGAACAGTTTTTAGAAAGGTCAACCGGCGTAAAACAGGATAAAATCCAAGTCTTTCGTAGATGCGCAGCGCGCCGGTCAGGTTCTCGGTATCCACGCCAAGCCCTGCAGTTTCCAGGCCGGCTGTTATGAACCCTTGCATGGTATCGCACAACAAAGCGGTGGCAATGCCTTGCCTGCGCCATTCCCGTAGTACTGCCAGATCAGCGACCCAGCCTTCTTTCAAGTTCAAGGCCTGGTTCTCTGCTTTGCTAACCCGCACCAGTGAAATCCCTACCAGTTGCTTCTCTCCGTCGGGCAGGCTAGCAAAGGCCATCCTACATAATTCTGGCCTGAAGTCAGGATGCCCGCCAAAGAACAGCCGCCAGGCGTCCTCGCTGACCGGAGCGGCTCCCCAGTGATCGCGAAATGCGAGATTCAAAACTTGTCGGGCTTCTGATTCATGTTCGATTTGCCAACCAGTGACCCGGAGGATATCCGGTAAGTGCCAGGTGGGAATTGGAAGACTTAAATCCCGCCGCATCTGATAGAAAGACCGGGCGGCTGTAAAACCATGTAATTCGAGTAATTTGATCCGGTCGCTCAGCCGGTCCAGGCAACCATGTTTCAGGTAATGCGGTACATTGCTCGGGCGGGTAGCCAGGATCTCCCGGCCGCGTGCTTCCATCCACTGAAGTAAAGCGCTTCCCAGGCCGCGACCGCGGTGCGCAGGGTGAACCTCGCCCCACAGGTAGGCTGAGTAATCGTGATCCGCCTCCGGATTGGAGAATACCCATGCCAGGCCAGCTACTTGACCGTCTGGAGTCAGCGCCAAAAGCGAATCGGTTCCGGGGTTGGTTTCAGGATCGTCGAAGTCACGCAGTCGCTCGTCGAGCGTGTCAACCCATTGGCGCTGATCCACAGCTTCGATTTCGATCAGTAGGTGGTGGATCGCTTCAGCGTCCTTGCGTTCAGCAGGCCGAAAAGTGTATCCTGCTGGCCAATTGATAACCTGATGTTCGGTTTTTCTGGTTGTCATGATATTTTTCCTTTGATCGGGTGAGTCAATGTACGAAATAATTCTTGCCCGTTTCAGATCAGCTTAAAGCAACTGCCTGCCCTGATTTTCTTTCGCGGGAGGAAAATAGATACCAGGTGATCGCGATCGATAAACCGTAGAGGATTGCCGTGGTCAAGAATAACGGGGTGAAGCGGTAGCGTTCTTGCACCAGGCCGGAGATATAGGGCCCCACCGACCAACCGATGGTCCAGGCCATTTCCTTGATACTGTTGACCGTGGCTCGCTCGGCTTCTTGCACTTGCTCCATCGCGAAAGTGCTGTACAAGGGTGAAGCCATATTCATCAGCATTCCTCGCAGTAGGAAGCCGGCCGCTGCAAACCACAAGAATGGGGAAAACCCGACGACCAGCAAGAAAATCAGGCTCAATCCCTGGGTGATGACCACCGCCCGGATCTTTCCACCCAGGTTCAGCGCCAATCGCGGCCCGACCAGGCTTCCCACGCCAGTCAGTAACGCCGAAACACTGAACAAGATTCCGAGGCGCTGGTCCGATATGGCGAATTTTTCTCGAAAAAAGACATTCATGTAAGGGATAAGAATGGCTGCGCCAAAACCAATTAACAGGTTTGGTAGGGCAAGCTGCAAGGTTAGCTTCTGGGTCACTACCCGCCACATCGATATCTTTGGCCTATTGGTCTGAGCCTCGCTGAGAGTTGACGCTGGCGAAGCTGGTGGCTGGCGTATCATCCCAAGGGGAATCAGGGTGGTAGCGCCAAGTGCAACGGAGGCCAATAGAACGGCCTGGTAAGCCTGGGCGCTATTGGCTGGTTCGTTTAGCCAGCCTCCGAATAATTCCGGAAGCTGTCCCGCGAACAGGCTGCCCACTGCTCCGGATAATGTCAACAGGCCATAATTCAAGCTGAATAACAAGGTCCGGTTGTCGTCATTTGAAACTTGCATCATAAAAGGAGCGTGATTCAGAAAGAACAGCATATTGCCGATCCCTGCAAAAAAGGCCGCTGCCAGGATCCAGGCAGGCTGAAGAAGAGTGACTTCCAGCGCATTGGCAATAATGAATACACTAACCCCTAGCAGCATCGCTTGTTTACGACCTAAGCGGTCAGAAAGTATGCCGATCGGCAATCCCATGAGCAGGGCGGCGGCTGAATTTATGGAGGTCGCCAGTCCTAGAAACTCGCGGCTGAAACCGCGTTCTAGCATATAAAAATTGAAAAACAGGCTCCAGGCACTGAAAATGACCCCGTCCATCACGGTGGCTACCAGGAATAGCCGGGCTGGACGATTGAAACTGCGGATTTGTTGGAGCAGAGACGGGTGGACTGGCATAATGGTAGTAGTGAATTAAGCGTCAAGATTGGTGCTTGTTGATTCTGGCAAGCGCCGGAGTGTGTGGTTGAATAATAACAGAATCGGAGTCAGGCTCAGGCTGGAAATGCTGATCGCAACACGTACGCCGGACAGGTTGCCAATCAGTCCAATCAGCGGTCCGCCTGCCACCTGGCCAATCGCATCCACCAGGCTGCTCATCGACAGAACGGTCGCTCGAACGGTGGAGTCTAGCTTTTGATTGACCCAGGCTGTATACAGTGGGTTGATCAGGTTGCGGCTTACGTAAATTATCCAGTAAGCTGCAACAAGCCCAATCAACCAGCGCGCTTGGGCAAAGCCGATCAGGCCAGCAATTAAGACGATGGTGATGCCCATTAAGGCTCGGGCGATACGAATGTGGTTGGTGGTGTCCGTCCGCCGGCTGGCAACCTCGGTCGCGGCTATTGATACCATCATTCCTGCAGCTCGCAGCCCACTCAACCAGACCACGGGTTGAAAAAGGGCTGGAAAAGTAAAGTTGTCCAGGATCAATTTTGTCCACAAGCGGTCAAATCCCTCGCTGTACAGACCAAAAAATAACCCAATTAGCAAGATATCCAGCAGTGCCGGCCGCCTGCGGATCGCTGCTATTCCATCTGTAAAGGTAGCCCGGAATACCTGCCAGGTATGGCGCTCTTTCCTGGGCGCAGGCTGAAATCCATTTTCAGGCATTAGAAAAGCCAGAACCACAGCCAGGGCCAGGATCAAACCGCCGCCAACCTGGATGGGAAGGCTCACCCTCAGGCTGCCGATCAGCGCGCCCGCCCCCAGGCCGAGCAAGGCAGTGGCTTGCCCAAGCTGGTTGGCGCGAAGAAAAGCCCGGTTGGCGCGCACTTCACCAATTTCATCACTAATCCAGGCCTGGGTGGCGCCGCTGGTGAAAGTGTAACCGATCCCCCACAAAATCTGGCCCAAGATGATTGGCAGGAAGAAAGGCAGCGAACCTTCTAGTAAGAAACCTACCCCGATCAGTACGTAGCCAATAATGATCGATAGTCTGCGGCTATACATATCCGCCACGATCCCGGTTGGCACTTCGAAGAGCAAGATCGACAGCTCCAATACGGTTCCCACTAAAACAAGCTGCAGTGGGCTCAGGCCAGCGACACTCACCTGGTAGATGGAGCTGGCTGCGAAAATCATCGAAAACAGGAATGCCCCAGCGCCCTCCAGGATTAGGTAGACATGGTATGCATCAATCCGTTTCAAAATCCGGCTTTCTGTCTTTCCAAGAATGGGCTTGTTCGTAGGCGTAAGCACACCGCAAGAGGCGAGCCTCATTCCACGGCCGGGCAACGAGCTGCAATCCAATCGGTAGGCCACTCGCTGTGAAGCCAGCCGGAATGGATATGGCGGGTAAACCGGTCAGGTTGAATGGGGCTGTATAGCGCGTCAGCAACCGGGCTTGCTCGACAGCATCTGGGCCCAGGATCGGCGGGGCAGGCACCGGGGTGGTTGGCAGGATCACGATGTCATACCGATCAAAGAATCGTTCGAATTTGCGGCGTAGCATAGCCTGGTTGCGGCGCGCCAGGCTGTATTCGGTGGAGGTAACCTCTGACCCAGAGCGCAGACGGCGGAGCACATCTTCACCAAAGCCCTCAGGGTGGTTCTGTAAGTTCTCCCGGTGGTAGGCTGCCGCGTCACTGGTCACCATCAGCAGGTTAGCCTGTCCGGCGTCACGCAGTCCTGGAAAGGCCTGTGCTTCCACCTTAGCTCCAAGTGCCCTGAAGGCCTGGGCGGCAGCCTGGGTAGCTAGTTCGATTTCCGGGTCGTTCCTTTTAATCAGCTCATCTTCGGCCAGGGCGATCCGCCAGCCGCGCACCCCTTCCTTCAACTGAGTAAGGTAGTTGTCAACTGGCTTGCGAATTGAGGCTGGATCATCCGGATCGTAGCCTGCAATTACCTGGAGTAAAATAGCGGCATCTTCGACGCTGCGCGCCATCGGACCAGCATGATCGGTATTCCAGCTCAAGGGTAGCACTCCGCGTAAGCTAACCCGTCCGTAGGTCGGTTTTAGTCCCACGATGCCACATAGTGAAGCCGGGATGCGAATTGAGCCGCCGCTGTCGGTGCCTAAAGAACCGGCGCATAAACTGGCTGCCAAAGCGGCTGCCGAGCCGCCCGATGATCCGCCGCTGATCCGTTGGCGATCCCACGGGTTTCGGCAGGTTCCGAAGTGCGGGTTGACATTGGTCACGCCCAGGGCGATCTCATGCAAATTGAGCTTTCCCAACAAAACCGCTCCCGCCTGGCGCAGCCTCTCAACGGTCCGAGCATCCTTTTTCGGGATGTAATTGCGAAGAAAACTGGAGCCGGCTGTGGTCTCGATGCCTTGCGTCTCATACAGATCTTTTAACGCGATCGGGATTCCCAGCAGGCTTTTTTGAGTTGCTGCCTGGCGCATACCTGTCTGGCGTAGTGACTTTTCTGCCTCACTTGCTTGCTTAAGGGCCAACTCGCTGGTCAGGCGCAGGTAGCAATTTAGTTTTGGATTGATCCGTTCGATCCGCGCCAGGTAAGCTTCTACCAACTCAAGCGGCGAAAGCTGGCGCTGCTCGATCAGTCTGCGTGCTTCTGCCAGGGTTAGCTCGGTTGGGTCCATTTTTGGCTGCCTTTCCCAGAATTATTATTTTGGTTCAAAACTGACGCTGATTCCGAAGGGTTGTACCCCCAGGC
>JAYRWF010000449.1:0-2187 GCA_041918195.1 Anaerolineales bacterium | reverse complement strand
GGAGTCAGCGATTCAAAGGTCGGCCGGTACTTGATGTCATCCGGCTCGATGCCGTTAATCGAATCGACGCGCAGCAACCCATAGTGGCGCTCCGATTCGCGCGGTGGGCGCACCTGCCCAAAGACCAGGTCCCCCGTGCGCAGGTTATAGCGTCGAATCTGCGATTGGGAGACATACACATCATACGGGCCTGGCTGGTAATCGCTCGAGCGCAGGAATCCGATTCCTTCGCTCATAATCTCCAGGATCCCGCCGCGCATCTCCAGGCCTTGCTTGCCAGCCTCGGCTTCCTGGATGCGCAAGATCAGGTCTTCTTTTTTGAGCTGGTTGGCGTTTTGGACGTCCAGCTCGCGCGCCATCTGGCGCAGCTGCGTAAGCGGTGCGTTTTCGAGTTCGAGAACTTTCATAGTTTAGTTAAATGATCCATTCGTAAAATCAGGGTTATGAGATTGAAGCACTCGCGGTGATCTCCAAGCGAAATTCCCACACAAAAACTGGCGACCTAACAGTGATATGCAAACAGCCTGAAAGCTGACTCTAATTCACTCGATCGATATCATCCGAAAAGGGGGGAAAAGGACTGAATAACGATCTAATTATAGCATGCAAAACCTGGACAAGCAAGGTTTTCATCGTTCATCGTTTTGTCAATCATTCTTCTCGGCTAAGCCAACGCTCCAGGTCCGGCGGCGGGCGGTGATTAATCAATTCATCGAGCAGTTGCTCGGGTTGTTGGGCGGTGACGAACAAACTCAGGTGCTCGCCAAACACAAAGCGCTCCCGGCGGGCTCGCTCAAGCATCTCCAGCAGCGGATCGTAATAACCAGCGGTGTTCAGCAGCCCAACCGGCTTGCGGTGCAGGCCGATTTGCGCCCAGGTCAGAATCTCGAAAAACTCTTCCAGAGTACCGTACCCGCCCGGCAGGGCGATAAAGCCATCCGCCTGGTCGGCCAGGCGGGCCTTGCGCCGGTGCATGCCCTCCACCACCTCCAAGCGGGTCAAACCCTGGTGGCAAAGCTGGGGAGTGTTGAACAGCTCGGGAATCACACCGATCACCTCCCCGCCGGCCTGCAGCGCCCCATCGGCTACCGCGCCCATCAGCCCGGTCCGACCGGCGCCGTACCACAACTGCAAGCCGCGCCGGGCGATCTGGCTGCCCAGGGCAAAGGCAGCCTCCAGGTAAGCCGCCGGCAGATGGTCGGCCGAGCCACAATATACACAGATCGATTGGAGGGTCATTATCTCAGAAACATGCTAGAGCTAGTTTTCCTGTATAATTCTTCGCCAGTATACCATTGAAAGGAAAATCAATGGCGACAGCGGATTGGATATCTTTCATTGGGGTGGTTACCAGCGCCTGGGCCAGCGGAGTGCTGGTCAATTTCCTGGCCGATATTTTACCTGCGAAGGCGACGCGACCGCCAGGAATCCACCAAATCTCAGGCAATCGCCAGCTATTTTGGTCCTATTTTCCCTGGCCCAGAAAACAGCCCGGATTTTGGAAGCAATTCCGGGCGTGGATGGTCGCCTTGCTTCCACTACCCTTAACGGTATGGATCTGGTTTAACCCTTCCAGCCGCCTAGGATTCCCGCTTGAATTCTTAACTGGTCTATTTTTTGGCCTTGTGGTAATTATCGATGTTGAGCAACATCGCATCCCCATGTCCGCTAACCTGGGTGGTTTGTTGATTGCCCTGGCTGGCCTCTGGCGACAGGTTTTTCCCTTACAGGGCTGGTTGGGCGGCCTGGTCGGGCTTTTTTTAACTTTCCTTTTCTTCAGCGGCGGTATATTATTCAACCGCTTATTCCAACCCAACCGAAACACCCACCACGAACCGGCGGTCGGCTTTGGAGATATCCTGTTTGGCGCTGTTCTCGGCCTACTCACTGGCTGGCCGGGCATCCTGGAATGCCTGTGGATCGCCCTGCTTCTCGCCGGGCTAGCCAGCCTGATTACCCTGATCTACCAGTTGTACAGGAAACAATATCAGCCTGGCTACATCCTGCCGCTGGCGCCTTTTTTAGTCCTGGGTGCGCTGTGTGTTTTACTCTGATGCAGTAATCTTCGAAGCGGATTATTTATTCAGCTCTTGACATGATCATTAAATCCGATATAATCCAATTCCGAATAGTCAATATTGACTATTCGGAATTGGATTATATCGGATTTAATGATCATGTCAAGAG
>JAYRWF010000448.1:0-4999 GCA_041918195.1 Anaerolineales bacterium | reverse complement strand
TATCATCATAATCCGCGAATGCGCTTCCCCAAACCGAAAGCGCATTCTGCACCCCCAATCGTTCCCCTAGATGCTTGAGCCATCTCAAATAAGGTTTGGACGACTCATTCGCATTTAGCCGAAAGGGAAACAGCCTTTCATGACATGGAATGTAGCCCATACTTCCTCTTTTTTCGTAACTATTCTAAATCCTATCGATCGCTAAGGTGCGGATACATAATAATTGCCAAGGTATAAACAAATTGATTCCGGCTGATTCCGATGACCCTTTGTGATCAAAGTCTCATCTCCCTTATTATATGATCTTTTGATCAATACGTTCCGCAAGAGATAAAACTTGGCGGAACTCCCCTGCTCAGGTAATAACCGGACGCCCAGGATGGCGTGATCCACTGGATTGGCACAAGCAAATGAAGATCCGATCAAGCCGTGATATGATTGACAAACTGGAGATAAATCCTGGAAATCTTCTTCGAGCTTTTTGAATCCCTGCCCCGCCAGGGGCCAGGCAACCGGGCTTGCGCCGCCCGAGCGCTTGGCCTGTGCCGCGAACTGGGGGCATCCCCCGAGATCCTGGACTTAGGCTGTGGCGTTGGGGGACAAACCCTCCACCTGGCTGATCTTACCTCCGGATCCATCGTGGCCATCGATAGCCATGCCCCGAGCATCGAACGGTTGAAGGCGACGGTTGCCGAGCGTGGGCTTTCCGAGCGGGTCACTGCGCGGGTTGGAAATATGGCCCAGCCAGACCTGTCACCCGGTAGTTTCGACCTGATCTGGTCGGAAGGCGCGCTCTACAACATCGGTCTCCGGAACGCTCTGCGCCTCTGCTTTGGCTTGCTGCGACCCGGCGGCTACCTGGCTTTCAGCGATGCCATTTGGCGCAAGGAGAACCCTCCCGCGGAGGTCAAAGCCAGTTTCGAGCTGGATTATCCGAGCATGGCAGGACTGGCGGAGGATCTCGCTGCCATCCAAGACTGCGGTTTCTTGCTCGTCGGGCACTTCACACTGCCGGATGAGGCCTGGTGGGATGATTTCTACACGCCCATGCAGGCCCGGATTACCGAGCTGCGCAGGAAATATGCTAACAACGTGGAAGCCCTGGCCGCTCTGGAGCAGCTTGCCGCGGAGCCCGAGATGCATCGCCGTCATTCAGACTTCTATGCCTATGAATTCTTTGTTGTGCGCCGTCCTGCGACGCAATAACCGCCCGAGGCGATCAATCCCCAACCATGGATACCCAACCTGTCCTGCTTAGCCCTGCGGATCAAGCTGAAATAATCGAAAGCCTGGTGGAAAAAATCACGGCGCTCTATGTATTTCCCGACCTGGCTGAGCAAATCTGCTCCAATCTCAAACAGCATGCCGAGAATGGGGATTACGCCACCATCCAGGAGGGCGAACTATTCGCCCTGGCGTTGACCTTGAACCTGCAGGAAGTCAATCACGACGAGCACCTGTGGGTGCGCTGGCAGGCCGAGCCTTTGCCTGCGGATGCAGACGCCTTGCGCGCCAGCCCGGATTGGCAAGAGCAGCGCAGGGTGGAGGCCCGGCTGGAAAATTACGGCCTGCCTAAAGTGGAACGCCTGGCGGGGAATGTTGGCTATCTTGAGATCCAATATTTTCACCGCCCAGCCTGGGGCAGCGAGACCGCCGCCGCCGCAATGAACTTCCTGGCAAATACTCACGCCCTCATCATTGATTTACGCAAGTGCACCGGCGGGTATCCCGGCATGATTGCCCTGATTCTCAGTTACCTTTTCGGGGAAGAGCCGATCCACTTATCGAGCATCTATTGGCGCGATGAAGATATCACCCAACAGTTTTGGAGCTTGCCGTATATCCCCGGTAAGCGCTATGGCAATAAGCCGGTTTACGTCCTGACCAGCAAGGTCACTTTTTCAGGTGGGGAAGAATTTGCATCGATCCTGCAAACCCGCCGCCGCGCCATTGTGCTTGGCGATCAAACGGATGGCGGCGCTCATCCGGGCGCTTCATACCGGATCCATCCGCATTTCGAAGCCTTTATTCCGATCGGGCGTTCGATCGATCCGCTGACGGGAAAGGATTTTGAAGGCGTTGGGGTTATCCCGGATATCTCGCTCGCCCAGGAACACGCCTTCCAGGCGGCCTACGCGTTGGCGCTCAAGGCGGTGCTTGCGAGCCTGGGCGAAGCGCCCAGTGAACCTTATCAGGCTTTGGCGAATGAAGCACGAGGTGCGCTGCGCGACCTGGCCTCGAAGCATAGCATTTGCCCCCGGTGCGGCTACCCAAACCACTGGGATTTTGTCCAATGCAAGAACTGCGCCGAGCCACTCATAATTCCGGCTGCCTGATCACAAGAGGAAACTTATGAAAGCAATGATTTGGACGCGATACGGACCAGCCGATGTCCTCCAGCTCGGCGAAGTAGCGACGCCAGAGCCCAAAGAAAATGAAGTTCGCATCAAAGTCCACGCCGCGACGGTCACGATTGCCGACTGTGAGCTGCGAGCGATGAAAGGTCAATTGCTGCTGGTGTTGGCTTTTCGGATTTACGCCGGCCTGCTCAAGCCAAAAAGAATACGCATCCTCGGGCAGGAGTTGGCTGGGGAGGTCGATGCAGTGGGGGCGAAAGTGACCCGCTTCAAACCGGGCGATGCGGTATTTGCGCCATCCTTGCTATACCTTGGCGCGTATGCGGAATATAAATGCCTGCCCGAGCATTATCCGGTGCTCAAGCCAGCCAACCTGTCCTACGCAGAAGCCGCCACGATTCCAACCGGCGGCATCAATGGGTTACATTTCCTTAAGGTAGCGAACATTCAACCCGGGGAAAAGGTTTTGATCAACGGTGCGGGCGGCAGTATCGGTACCTATGCGGTCCAGATCGCCAAGACGCTTGGGGCCGAAGTCACCGCAGTGGACAGCGCAGGGAAACTGGACCTGCTCCGCTCGATCGGCGCCGACCAGGGGATCGATTACGCGCAGGAAGATTTCACCACCCGCGGTGAAACATATGATGTGATTATCGACGTCGTCGGGAAGAGCCCATTTTCGAGCAGCATCCGGGCGCTCAACCCCAATGGGCGTTACGTGCTGGGCAATGCCAGCTTTTCCAACCGGCTTCGAGCCAGATTTTCACGCCTGACCGAGGGGAAGCAGGTGATCGTCGCGCTGGCGCCTTATAAAGCGGAATATTACGCCTTTCTCAAAGAGTTGATTGAGGCGGGGAAGTTGAAGGCGATCATCGACCGGTATTACCCGCTCGAAGCGCTGGCCGAGGCACACCGCTATGTGGAAACTGGCCAGAAAAAGGGCAACGTGGTCATCACACTGGAGTAGAACGGCCAATCTCACAGGCGGCGCAGCCAGTAAGCCCCGTCACGACCTTCCAGGGTGTAGCCGCCCAGGCCGGTATTGTGCGAGAGCACTTTCCACCAGACCAGGCCGCCAGCGCAGTATGGGCCGCCAGTCACCTCGACCGTATCATATTCGGCGATCGTCCCAATCACCCGGCTGGATAAACTGGTGTCTTCGTAAAGTCGGATCGGCGTGCCTGGAGTGACCATTGCCAGGCGGTCCAGGGCCAGCAACGAGGGTATTCCGCCTGGGCAAACCGCCAAAGGCGTAACTACGGCAAAAGAATACTTGGCAATCCGCATACCGACCGAATCCTGGGTGAGATCCGGATCGACAACAACATAGTACAAACCTGGTTTGATTCGCTCATCGATCGGAAAACCGGCGGTAAAGCGACCAAGCCGGTTGGTGCGAACCATCTGGGTTGCGGCCAGGTTCAAGCGGCCTTCATCCCGGTAAATTGCTACCGGGATGATTTTTTCCTTTTCGTAATGCACCCCGCTGACAAGTAAGGTATCTCCTTGGGCAAAGAGCGGTACGCGATGGACGTCATACCAAGACTTGCCCGGTTGGACCGAGCGGCTGAGCGTAAAATCGCGCTGGGAGAGTGGATTCCAATAAGTTGCCGAGGTTTTTCCACTCGGCCCAGAAACTTCCAATCGCCACGGCCCAATTGGCGCAAAGAAAGGCAACGATGGCAGCGAAAGCGTGTGGATCGAAAAATCAATTGCTGCGAGATTATCTTCAGAAATGAACATCGAGATCGATGCAGCCAGGCGGTTCGAAGGGTCAAGGAGCTTGACGATCAGGCTGTCGCCCTTTTTAAATCCAAACAGGCAGACTTTATCATCGGAATGGGCAAAATTCGCCCGCTCATAGGCAACCGCCGGCCAACGCGTGATATTCTGGGCGGCCATCTGGCAGGGCGGCAAATTCCCACCGCCAATCCCAAAGACCAACTGGCGCTTCAGATCGGTCACCAGGGCCGACAGGGTGGCGGTCGGCGTGGGGGTCAGCGTGATGGTAGGCGTGAGGGTCGCTGTGGCAGTCGCAGGATCGAGCTGGGCTGCCAGACCGGCGGAGGCTGCACTGCGGAAGGGGAACATTCCTGGCAGGCACAGGCTACCGAAAATCACCAACAGCGCCAACCAGGAGCGAAAACGCCCCCGGGTTTGCAAGGTCTTCATTACCGTTCCTATCTAGCCACCTAACGAATCAACCGAATAGCTGAACCAGCTCAACCAGGGGTCGCCCAGGCGGCCTTCGGCCGTCCAGCCATCCAGGCCGGTATTGAGCGAGTAAACCTTCCACCAGACCATCCCATCGGCGCACTTTGGCCCGGCCAGGATCTCGAGGGTTTCATTGGCCTGCAGGTTGCCAAGTTTACGCGCGCTGAGTCCCGCTTTCTCGCGCACGTTGTTGGGCGGCCCGGCGTTGACCATCGCCACGCGCCCGGTTTCAAGCTGGGTGGGCGGAGCGCCTGGGCAGGCGGTCTTCAAGCGCACCACCCGGAAGCCATATTTGACGCTCGGCAGGCCAAGCGTCTCCTGGTCGGGCGCCTGGTCGACCACCACATAATACGCCCCAGGTGGCAGGGCCTGGTCGATTAAAAAGCCGGCGCTGAAGCGCCCGTTGGCATCGCTGCGGACAAGCTGGG
>JAYRWF010000447.1:0-3565 GCA_041918195.1 Anaerolineales bacterium | reverse complement strand
GCCGGAGCGGGTCGAGCGGCTGGTCCTGATGGACCCGGCCGGCTTTGTGGACTGGAAAACCATCCCGATCCAACTGCTACGCCTGCCGCTGCTGGGTGAATGGCTGATGAACCGATGCGGCCGGAAGATGATCGTGGACAGCCAACCGGGCGACTTTCATCACCCCGAGCGCTTCCCGCTGTACGCCGGCCTGGCCCGCCAGCAGATGGAGCGCCCTGGCTACCTGCCAGCCTTGCTCTCGACGTTGCGCAAAGGCCCACTGGGCGAGCAGAGCGAGCTCTACCGCCAGGTCGGGCAGCTTGGCAAGCGTGTCCTGCTGATCTGGGGCAAGGAAGACCGCAGCTTCCCGGTAGCGCTGGCCGAGAAAGCGCTTACCCTGCTGCCTGGGGCGACACTGCAGGTGATTCCCGATTCAGGCCATATCCCGCACTACGAACACCCCGAACTGGTCAACCCGCTGCTGGTCGATTTCCTGCTCAGCGACCGAACGCAACACTCCTGAGCGTTTTCGCTTGGGCAAAATGATCAGGCGGTCTTTCGCCGGTGCAACCGGCTACCAAAACGCAGCCAGGCGATCACACCTTCCTTAGAACGAACAATTTCAGCGCGGTTGCCTTTCATCGGCTCATCGAGCACAACCAACCGGTCGGGGGCGTAGAAGACCATCCGCACCGGCGGTGGGGGTTGTCCGGGGGGAGAGTCGGGGGTGGGAAAGCCGCCTTTGGGGGTCAGTTGGAGGATAAGCCCACCAGGCTGGACGGAAATATCCAGGATCTGAGCGGCAGCTTCGTACCTTCCGGCGACTTCGCCAAGCTGCTCGGCCGTGACATCAATGGGCGTCGCATCCGGCAAAGACCGGCCGATGAAAAGCTGGGTAGCAGCGTTGACCACCGGCAGAGTAAGCGAGCCGCCTTCGTCGCTATTGGTCAGCACGGCGATGGCGAACTGGCTGGACGGCGCCATGCGCAACAGGGCATCCTGGCCGTTGGTAGCGCCGCCATGCCCGACGAATTTCTCGCCGCTGTCAGTGCTGATATTCCAGCTTAAGCCGATGCTCATCAACCCGGTTGAGGGTAGGAGCGGGGTCTGCATCAGCGCCAGGGTCTCTGGTTTTAGCAGGCGAACGCCCTCAGGCGTCGTACCATCACCCATCTGGAAGCGGGCATAGCGCAATAAATCGCCAACCGAACAAGTAATCCCGCCGACCGCATGGCTGGCGCGCCCGATCGGCCAGGGGCGTGCGACGCGGGGCTGGCGGTCGACAATTTCATGCCCGACGACAAAGCGGTAGGTCATCACGTCTTCTGGGAAGAAGAAGGTCCGCTGGAGGCCCAACGGCTTCAAGAGCAACTCAGCCAGGGCGCGCTCGTAGGGCATGCCGGTCAGCACCTCCAACAGCCGGCCGGCCAGGTAAAAGCCCGAATTGTTGTACGACCAGGCTTCTCCCAGCGGGGTGACCTGCTCCAGGTCGGCCAGCCGGGCGACCATTTTCGACAGGGCATCCTCGCCGTACCCGAAATCATTAAAATAATCGCCGACCCAACCGCCTGTATGGGTCAGCAGGTGACGCAAGGCAACCCGCTGGGCAACCGATTCATCTGCCAGCCTCAGATCCGGCAGGTAAGCGCGGATCGGCCGGTCCAACTCCAGGCGGTTCATCTCTACAAGGCGCATCAGGGCTGTGGCGGTATAGGTCTTGGTGATCGAGCCGACCTGGAAGAGGGTTTCGGGGGTCACCGGTAGCGGATTCTCCAGGCTGGTCGCACCAAAACCAGCCATCCATTCCCGGCCCTGGTAGCTGATCCCCAGGACAACCCCGGGGATAGGCAGGCGCTGCATCTCGCGCTCGACCAGCGCGCAAATCGATTGAAATTGAGCATCTTGTTGTTCGGTCTCTTGCATTGCAAGGTTCCCTTCGCTTGCAGTATGGGTTATTTCCCAGCAGTCGACTGGCTATCAATCCAGGCTAGGATTTCTGCCTCCGTAATCGTTTCACCAAACATATGGATCACCCGGGTCTGACTGCCTTCGGGTTGCGAGGTAGCTGCCGGGCACTCCTGTGGCGTCTGGCTGGTGAAGACCTGTTTCCCCAATAAAGCGCCCGATTGATAGTCGAGCAAGAAGGCCTGGAAGTTTTGTTGATATTGGGAAACTACCAGGTCCCCTTCAAAGAAGCAGTTTCGCACGAAGCGATCTTCCATCCGCAGGCACAGGATTGTCCGGGCAGAATAACCCTGGCGCTGGCTGGGGGAAGTTTCAATCAGACCGTCGAAGGGTAGATAGCTGCTCAAGCGCTGGTCCCAGACCCCGGCTGGAACCGCTTCATTATCCAGCGGCCAATCGAGGATCTTCCCATAGACCGGTCGAAATACCTTTCCTGGGGTCACCTCCAGGCTCGTGGCCGCCTGGCAAAGCTGGCTGACCCGAGCCTGGAATTGGGCGGTTTTCTGGGCCTTCGATTTAAGTTGCAAATCAGCAAAGAAATCCGCCCCAGCGTACAGAACACCACTTAAAATCACCAGGCCGAAAAAGACCAACAAATAGAGGCGGAGTCCACTGGAAAACCTGCGTGGTTTAGATTGTTTATTTTCAGGAATGGTGGTGCTATCCTGACTGATCGGTTTTCCGCAATTCGGGCAAAACGGATCGGTATCGATGAGAGCAGCATTGCAGTTTTGGCAGTGCATAACCGGGATTGACTTTACGGTGCAACTCTTTGATTAATTTTTATTTTCGGCTTCGGCTTCCATTTTCGCCAGGCGAGTATAGTAATCGGGGATTTCTTTGAGGTGCGCCCAGGCTATTTTTCCAGTCAGCAACAGGTCGTCCCCGGTGACGTTGGTCTCAGGGTCGCGTGCACCGTGTTCAAGCTCAATCGCCAGGCCCTGGCGGAACTGATCCAGATCGATCTTGTTCCAATCAAGACCCAGGCTGGCGCCCACATTCCGTGCATCTTCCAGCGTGAATTGTTTTTTCATTTTTTCATCCTTTCGATGGTATTTTCCTTATTATAGCCCCATGTCTTGCATCTAGAATCACCAACCGTGCTAAAATCAAGGTAAATCTCTTTCCCTCGAGGCGGCATGGCCCGGCGAAAAAAGCTAACCTCTCAACGCAAATACCAGCTCCTGATGCAAATCTCCCAGCAAACGCAAACTACGTTTGACCTGGAGCAGATTTTAAACATCCTGTTGGACGAAGTTAAGCTGCTGGTTGATTACGATGCCGCCGGGATCTTTGTGCTCAACCGTACCGTCCTACCGCCGCGCTTGCAACAACCGCGCCAGGTGATCAGCCAGGTGGTGCTGAGGAACTATTTTTTTGAGGAGGGTCGCAACCGGATGATGCGCTATGGCGAAGGGCTGGTGGGCCATGCCATCCGCACCGGCGAGTGCGTGGTGATCCGAGACGTGCGCAAAGACTCCCGCTACGTGATCGGACGAGCCAGCACCCTTTCTGAGATCGACGTACCGCTCTTCCTGGGCGAGCGAACGATCGGCGCGCTCAACCTGGAAAGCGACCGGGTGGGAGCTTTTAGCGAGAGCGACGCCGACACGCTGCGCTT
>JAYRWF010000446.1:0-4117 GCA_041918195.1 Anaerolineales bacterium | reverse complement strand
GGCAAAAGACCCGGACAATAGACATCTGGACCTGTCCAGTCCTGGTTGGTCCATTCCGAGCCTGCCTCTTCCTTATAAGCCGCCCCACTGGTGTCACCGATAGCAACGAACAGAGCCTCAATTTCTGGCGGGACATCCAGGGTCAACTGTCCTTTTCCATCAGCCTGATAGCTTTGCCAGCCAAGCAGTTGGATCTGGGCAGCGGAAAGGTCAGGTCTTTGATACAGGTATAATCTTAAAGGTTCATTCGGTTGCCAATTGAATAATACGATCCGGTGTTCTTCAGGAATAACCACCAACCTGGGGCGGGTATCCTCAACTACTTTGTAAAACTTGGCGTCAATGCCGTATGAAGGGTCAAAAATCACCTGATAGCTTCCTAAGGGTTCTGCCAGAGTTGGGACGAATTTATATTCAACGTTCCCCTGAGGGTCAGCAACCAGGTTGATGGTCAAGGTTTTTTGACCATCAGGATAACGAATCATCATTTTGATCTGGCTATCAGGATTTAGACCCCCGAGAGATATCCGTACGTAACGGTAGCGAGTGATGCTTTCACCCGGGCAAAATGAGATTTCAGATTCTCCCGAGAGACCGCAATTGTCCCCTGCCCCACCCCCTACCCAGTAGACTAATTGCCGCTTGAGAAGGTCGGTGGGCTTTTCCCGCTTCATCTCATTTAGTGAAAACTTACCGTCACTTGGAGAATTTGCGCTTGTTGATGGGCGTTCTTCTACTGGCGTAGCGAATGGTTTATCGGTCAGAGCTGTAAAAGTTGGCCGGATAGTCGCAGGTGCAACCTCCCCCTGAGTAGCCTGGCCTTTTGAGACTGGATCCTTATTCGTGGATGGAACTTCCCTGACTGCACAGCCAACACAAATTAGTAGCAAGATTACCCAAACCCCAGACCAGGGAGAAAAGACAATTGGAACCTGATTTCGAGCATCCATCATTGTCTCCTGAACTAACAGAGCTGGAAATGGATTATTCGATAGAGACGCTCTGTATCGGATTATACAACCAAACAAAATTTGCGAAATAACATTCCAAACAGGGTTGGCCGTTTCGCTTGGCGCTCCTGCTACTCATTTGCAACCCTTTCTAGAATATCACGTATATACTCATAGAACCCAAACCCATCCAAGGAGAAACCTGTTATGGATATTATGAAATCTTTCACCTATATGTTCGAAGACCGGCGCTGGATCAGCAAGCTGCTCTTGGGCTACCTGGTCTCGCTGGTGCCGATCTTGAACTTCGCCCTGACCGGCTACGTGACCCAGACGATTAAGAATGTCGAGCGCAAGGACCCCGAGCCGCTGCCCGAATGGGACGAATTCGGCAAGTTTTTCAAAAACGGCTTCTTCATGACCGTTGCCGCTTTTGTCTATTCGCTGCCCATAATTGTGATCAGCGGCCTGTCGGTGTTCCCTGCTTACATGACCGAGAACGGTTGGGATAGTGGACAAGCGCTGCTGGCCGGTGCCGCAATCCTGGTCGGCTGCCTGGCCCTGCTATACGCCCTGGCCCTGTCGCTGATCCTGCCGGCGGCCAACATCAACCTGGCCCGCAAAGAGACCTTCGAGTCGGTCTTCGAAATCCGTGAGTTCTTCCGCATCATCCGGGAAAACTCGAGCGATTACCTGACCGCCTGGGTCATGACCATCGTCTGGGCGATCGCACTCGGCATCCTGGTCAGCGTACTCTACGTGATCCTGGTCTTCATCATCTGCATCGGCTGGTTGGCCATGTTCTTCGTCGGCGCAATTGTTACCGTCGCTGTCCCCTTGATCTATGCCCACTTGTTCGGCCAGGTCGCCGCAAAAGATGCCGGTATAGCTTAAGCAAAACTTAAAAAAGGAAAATAACCCATGATTACCTGTACTGCCTGTGCAACTGAAAATCCGGAAGGCGCTCGCTTCTGTAGCAACTGCGGCTCACCGCTCACCGCTACGGTCACCATCCCTGAACCTTCCCCAGCGCCGGAGACCAGCATCATTGCCCCACCCGCGCCGGTCGTTGAGCAAGCCGCCCCACTGCAGCCGACCAAGGATCGCAGCATCGCCCTGATCCTGGAAATCCTGCCCGGCCTGTTCGGCTTCCTCGGCATCGGCTGGCTGTACGCCGGGAACACCACCGCCGGGATTCTCTGGCTGGTCGGTTACCTGCTGTGGACCTTCTTCGCCCTGGTGGCGAGCATCCTGTCGCTCGGGATCGGCTTGCTGTGCTGGTTCCCAATCAGCATCGCCTGCATTGTCATCTCGGCTGTGACCTTGAATAACTACACGAAAGAACGACCTGAGACGTTCCAACCCTGATACTAAAAAACAAAACGCCCCGACAGGAACGGGGCGTTTTGTTTTTAAGATATGATTTCTGCCAGGGCCATTAAACCGAGCTGGTAAGAAATCCAGCCGAAGCCCATAATGCTGCCCCGGCAAATCGGCGAGAGCAGCAACTGGTGGCGAAATTCTTCACGCGCATGTGGGTTTGAAAGATGCACTTCGACCACCGGTAGGCCGATCGCGACGATGGCGTCACGCAGAGCGACCGATGTATGCGAATAACCCCCCGGGTTAAAGACCACCCCGCTGGCCCAGGCGCGCGCTTCTTGGAGCTTATCTATCAGTTGGCCTTCATGGTTGGATTGGAAACAGCGCACTTCCAGGCCCAGCCCAGCGCCGTACTCGACCATGCGGGTCTCGATCTCGGCCAGGGTCAGGCGACCGTAGATCTCCGGCTCGCGCACACCGAGCAAATTCAGGTTCGGTCCATTGAGCAGCAGCACAGCTTTCATTTACTTTCCTCCATGAGGCTAGAAATTCAACAGCAAGGCTGGGTCTTCAAGCGGAATTCCCACCTGCACCTGGCCAATCTCGACCGGCAGCGCCAGGCGCACCTTTCCAGCTTTGCGTTTTTTATCCACGCCAATCCCAGCCAGGATACGCTCCCGGTCAAGCCCAGGCGGTGGCGCGACGGGCAGGCCAAGCCCCACCAGGACGGCTTCCATCCGATTTACCAGGCCTGGATCTGCCAGCCCGATCCGCTGGGCATAGCGGGCGGCGGCGAGCATGCCGATCGCCACGCCCTCGCCGTGGCGCAGGCGGAAGTCGCTGGCTAACTCGATGGCATGCCCAAGGGTGTGGCCAAGGTTGAGCGCCGCGCGCTGGCCCTGCTCGTAGGGGTCCTGCTCGATTACCCGGATTTTGACCGCCATTGCCCGGCGGACGATTTCATCCAGGTTGGCGTTCACCGCTTCCCAACCCTGCTCGCACAGGCGGAACAGCTCAGGATCGCCGATCACGCCATGCTTGACAACCTCGGCCAGCCCGCTGCGTAGCTCGCCAGGCGGCAAGGTGTAGAGCAGGTTTGGATCGGCCAGGACCAGGGCCGGGGGGTGGAACGCGCCGACCAGGTTCTTGCCCTGCGGCAGGTCGGCGCCAGTCTTGCCACCCAGGCTGGCATCCACCATGGCCAGCAGGCTGGATGGCAGGCCGACCCAGCGCACCCCGCGCAGGTAAGTCGCCGCGGCAAACCCGCCCAGGTCGCCGATCACCCCGCCGCCCAGGGCGAGGACCGCGCTGGAGCGATCCAGGCCGAACTCCAGGAAGCCTTCCCACAGCCGCTCCACGCTGGCGATGGTCTTGTGCTGCTCGCCAGCCGGAAGCTCGATCGAATGAACCGCGAAGCCGGCAGCGGAAATCGAGGTGAGCACCTCTCTGGCATACAGCGGGGCGACGTTTGAATCGCTCACCAGCGCCAATGGTCCAGACAGGTCGCGCGCCTGGAGCAGCTCGCCCAGGCGGTTCATCTCGCCCGGCCGGACCAGGGCGTCGTAAGACCTGCCCATTCCGGTAATATGAAAATCCCCCAGGCGGGCTTGCAGATCCCAGACAGCCTGGTCGAGTGTGCGCTGGCTGGTATCGATTTGGATGTAAAAGGAAGCATAATGAGCCTCCCGGCGCGCCAACAGTTCTTTCAAGCGCTGGCGTAAGAGCTCGACCGGCGACCCGGAACCAGCCAGCAGCGGCCGCTGAGCTGGATCAGCGCTCAGGCGCTCGACCAGCGTCTCCAGGCTGGCAGTCAGGCAAACCACCCGCCCGGTGCTTTCCGCCAG
>JAYRWF010000445.1:0-6833 GCA_041918195.1 Anaerolineales bacterium | reverse complement strand
GTTGACCAGCCCCCGCTGAAGGTAAAAGGCGAATAGATCATACATGCTGCACACGGAGACCGCCCCGCTGACCAGGGTCGGGTCGCCAATGGAGAGCGGCAGGCGAGCGGGTTGCGCGCCGATCACTCCTGCTTCGTAAATCATTACCAGGTTAGGCGCATGGGTGCGGTGCGCCAGGTTGCACGCCAGGTTGGGCTGCCCGACGCCAACCAGAACGACATCTCCATCCTGCAGGAAGCGGGCTGCGTTGATAATCATCAATTCCGAAGTAGAATACTGGGTTGTTTCCATGCTTGCCTTAGGGATTAGTACTTGCCATAATTAACCGGAATGCTCATCTGAGCTTCCACCTGTAGCCGGTTGTGTGTTATCGGCCCTAATTTCTGCCAATATTCCTGGCGATCTTTCACACCAAAGACCCATTCCTCCAACCACCTTTGAATGGCTTCGCGGTCCTGGCTGATTTTGTCCCATTCCAGGTAAAAGGCGTTGTCACGGTCGTAATACCCTTGGGTGTAGGATGGGTGGCTACAGTGAGGTACGTGGCAAACTGCGTCTACGATAAACCCAGGGATCAATGTACGATTGGGATCGGAGCGGATAACCTCCTCCGAGACGATTTCTTCGGCGGTCAGGATTACCTTCCTGGCGGCAAAAGCGGCTTCCTTCTGTTCACCGATGATGCCCCAGATTTGGGCATTGCCGTAGATATCTGCCCGCTGGACATGCACAATCGCCACATCCGGGTGCAGTGCTGGGACGACCACCACCTCCTGGCCGGAATAGGGGTCGGTCACTCGCCGGTAATTGGGGTTGGCGCGTTCCAGGTCTTCTGCGGCGGTAAGTTTCATCGGCATGAAGGGAAGGCCTGTCGCCCCAGCCTGCAGGCGCGAAATCATCCCGAAGTGAGAATATTCCTCCCATTCCAGCCGGCCAGCTTCGAGCTCTGATCGAACGATCCGTAACGATCCGACCCCCGGGTTGCCCATGTAAGAAAATATCACTTTCCGGGCGCAGCCGGCGGCGACCATCTGGTCGTAGATCAGGTCAGGCGTAGCGCGCGCCAGGACCAGGTCCTTCAGACCCTGGCGAATGATTTCGTGCGCCGCAGCAAACGGGATGAGATGGGTAAAGCCAGCTGCGTAGATTGTATCCCCGGATTTCACATGAGTTTGAATGGCTTCAGAAAGAGAGATGAGTTTGGACATGTCTGATTATTTCTTTCGAGTGGAACGGAACTTATTAATGGTGCGAAATCGTCCCGACGGTTGAGGTTTTGGGCTGTAGCTGATAGCCAGGATTAAACCAATCAGCAGGCAAATTCCCGCGCCCAGGCAAACCGGGATATTTGGAGCATCGGTACCCAGGGCGGCAATGAAATACACAAACAGCAGGCCACTGATCACGATCAGAAAAATGCCAACGCGATGGGTCATGGTTTCTAGCGAGGATTGGCGGAGATCGTTTTGGGGTTCGTCTTAGGTTATTTTGGGAGCGTTGACTTCTATTTCGGGTCAACGCTCCCAAAAATATCCGTTCATCGGGTCGGGAAAAGGCCCGAAATTTTCTGCCCCACCTGACTTATCCAGCTGGCTCGATCAAGGTCTGGATCTGTTCATGCAGGTAGAGTGGTAGGTAGTAATGCCCACCAGCGTTCTTGCCCGACGACCCCGAGCCCTTCCAACCGCCGAACGGTTGGAAGCCTGGCCACGCCCCGGTGGTAGCGCCTTGCGGCCGGTTGGCGTAGGTTACGCCGGCTTCAATGTTCACAAAGAACCCGCGAGCCTCTTCTTTGCTTCCATAAAATCCGGCGGTCAATCCGTAATTGACATCATTGGCCATCCGCATGGCATGTTCCAGGTTATCCACCTTGCCAATTGTGGTAATCGGTAGGAACATTTCGTGTTTCCACAGCCGGTGGCTGTAGGGGACGTCGGTCACAAAGGTCGGTGCGCAGAAGTAACCTTTGGCAAACTCGCCATCCACCAGGACTTTGCCTCCCGTTAGCATTTTCCCGGCCTGGGAAAGTTCTTCTGTGAAATCCTTGAAATCCTGGTAGGAGCTTTTATTAATTACTGGGCCCAGGTAAACATTTTTATCGGTCGGATCGCCAATCACCAGCTTGTTGGTCAGGTTGGCTAGTTTTTCCACCAGTTGGTCATAAACCGGTGCTTCAACAAATACCCGCGAAGCCGCGGAGCATTTTTGACCTTGCAGGCCAAAGGCAGAACGAACGATGCCAACCGCAGCATGCTCAAGGTCAGCATTGCGTGAAACAATTGCCGGGTTCTTACCACCCAGTTCTAGAATCGTCGGTCGCACAAAGTTGCCGTTCGCAAAATCACGGAAGATCTTCATCCCCACATCAAACGAGCCGGTGAAGGTGACCCCATCGACTTCAGGGCTGTCAATCAAGGCCTGGCCTAGGGTCCGGCCAGGACCGGTGACGAAATTAGCCACGCCATCCGGCAGCCCGGCATCGCGGAAGCATTCCGCCAGCAATCGCACAATCCAGGGTGTATCGGTGGCCGGTTTAATCACAATGGTATTGCCGGTGACCAGGGCAGCCCCAGCTGGGCCGCCGGTCAGGGCGAATGGGAAGTTAAACGGGCTGATCACCAGCCAGACGCCGTAGGGGCGCAGGACGGATAAATTAGTCGCCTTGTAACCGACCAGCGGATCGCGGCCCATCTCAACGATAAAGCCGTCGTTCTTTTCCATTTGATAGCAGGAATACCGGATCAGGTCAGCCGTTTCGGCTACATCGCCGAGCGATTCCATCCGGTTCTTGCCAACTTCTAAGGCCATGGAGGCCCCGAGCATGAAAATCCGCTCATCGATCAGGTCTGCGGCTTTGCGCAGCAACGCCACTCGCTCCTGCCAGGGCGTCTTGCTCCAACCCGGAAAAGCCGCCCGTGCCGCCGCCAGCGCCTGCTGGGCATGTTTTTCAGAACCTTTTTGCATTACCGCCAGGACGACGTCCGTATTGGCTGGCGACCGGTCTTCGAATTTTTCTTCTGCAAAAACATCTTGATTATTGATGATCATGCCATATTCGGTCCCCAGCCTGGCTTTCACGCCAGCCAGGGCCTGGTCGAACTGGTCATGCATTTCAGGTGGGGGATTAAACATGGTAGCATAAGTAAGTTTGAATGTAGCCATATCCATTCTCCTTTAATTTGCAATTGGATTTCCTATAGTATAGCTTAGGCTGAAGTTCTCGTCAAAAGACGGCTGTAAGTTTAATGAGATGACAGATTTCCTGATTTTCATTGCCTGTTGGTCGATTTTGCGCTAAACTCAAGGATAATGCTATTCAATCCCCGAACATTTATCGGCATCGACCCTACAGCCGGGCAAAAGCCATTCTCCTACGCTGCCCTGGATCAGGAGTTGCGCCCGGTGGCGCTCGGGGAAGGTCGCTTGGAGGATATCCTGGCTTATGCGGCTGGCCAACGCCAGGCCTGGATTGCTGTCTGTGGACCGCGCCGGCCAAACCAGGGAGTCATGGCACGCCAGGAAGTACGCCAGTCCTTATCCCCACTCCCAGCCAGTGGGCGCTGGGTCGATTTCCGCCTGGCGGATTATATTCTTCGCCAGCATCATATCACCATCCCCCAAACACCGGCCCGGCTGGAAAATTGCCCCGCCTGGATGCAAATGGGTTTCACCGTCTTTAACGGTCTCGATCGCTTGGGTTATCAACCCTATCCTGCCGGAGAGGTCGATTTACAAAGCCTTGAAGTTTACCCTTATGCCAGCTATTCGGCGATCTTGGAAGTTCTCCCATTTCCAAAATATACACTCGAGGGACGCCTGCAGCGGCAATTGGCGATGTACGAGCGGAAAGTAAAAGTTGCCGACCCGATGCTGATTTTTGAAGAATTTACCCGTTTTAAGCTCCTAAGGGGGATTCTCCCCATAGACCAGTTGCTAAAACCGGGTGAATTAGATGCCTTGGTGGCAGCTTATACGGCCTGGCTGGCTGCGAATCACCCGGACCAGGTCAGCATGATTGGTGATAAAACGGAGGGTCAAATTACTTTACCGGTAGCCGAGTTAAAATCTCACTATTCCAGCTGAGCTCAGCGTGTAGAGATCATTTTCCAAGACGGTATATCGGTCGGAGTACTCCGGCCGGATCCTTTTAAACTCAATAGGTGGTAGGATGGCTTCCCATCGTGTCAAGTTAATTGTTAATCCAAATGCAGACTTGGGTCGCGCCTGGCAGGCAGCCGCGGATTTGCGTCCGATTGTTGAAGAGTATGGCGGCGCGGATTGGAGCGGCACTGTATTTCCGACCCACGCCACTGAGCTGGCTTACCAGGCAGCCCAGGAAGGCTATGAGTTGGTCATCGCCGCTGGCGGTGATGGCACCGTCCACGAGGTAGTCAATGGACTGATGCGAGCCGCACCGGAATCCCGGCCGAGTCTCGGTGTGATACCGCTTGGCTCAGGAAACGATTTCGCCCATGCGATTGGCCTGGACAGCCGGCCTGAAAATGCTCTCCGCCAGGTTTTTAATGGCCAGGCTCATCGGGTGGATATTGGTCGCCTCGTCGACGGCCATAACCGGATCGAATATTGGGACAATACTGTCGGCATCGGCTTTGATACGACCGTTACGATCCGCTCCAGGCGTTTCACCTGGATGCGTGGTTTCATTATCTATCTTCTGGCGGTTGTCCAAACGATTATTCTCGACCATGATTCGCCCCAGATGCAAATCACCACCGATCGAGAATCCTGGGCTCAAAAAACCTTGATGCTAGTTCTCTGCAATGGCGGTCGGGAAGGCGGAGGATTTCGGATCGATCCCAAGGCCAGGCTAGATGATGGCGTGTTTTCGTATGTAAGCATTGACCAGGTTTCTCGCCCGATGATGTTCCGTTTGCTGCCGGAGGTGATGAAAGGCACCCATGCCCGCTTCCGGCAAGTCAGGACTGGCCAATGCTTGAAGCTGGATGTTGTCTCAGACCGGCCGCTTTATATTCATACAGATGGCGAAATTTTCTCTGGATTCGGAATGAATGTTCGCCAGGTTTCCATGGAAATCCTTCCTTCTGCTCTGGAGGTCATGGTGACCCAGGCTCAGCAACACGGGTAGCCCCATAATGGCCACGCCCCAGCTACCGGAACTGAGCCAAAGCCTGCATCATGTCGATCTCGGCCACCTACAGATCGTTGCCAGGGCTTGGGATCTTGAATTAGCAGCTCGCGATGCCCGTAGTGGTTTGCAAGACCTGATCGTTCATTTGCTAGATCCTCAACGCCTCCAGCGTGTGATCGATCAGCTTCCGGAAGAGGCTCGGGCTGCATTTTGGGATTTATTTGATCATGCTGGCTGTCTCTCCTGGGCGCTCTTCACCCGCCGACATGGGGCGCTGCGTGAGCTAGGCCCGGCCAGGCGTGATCGCGAGCGCCCTTACCTCGCCCCGGCTTCACCCACCGAGGTGCTTTGGTATCGAGGCTTACTCGGTCGGAGTTTCTTGAATACCCCGGATGGCCCACAAGAGTTTGCCTATATCCCAAAAGACTTTTTGGCCATGCTGCCGGAGATTAACCCAAGGATAATGAAAGAGTTAGGCCGGCTGGCATCTGCAAAGGAGCAAACCACCTCTTTCCCGGCCAGTGACCTGGTTCTGGATGATGCCTGCACAATTTTGTCTGCCTTAAGGAATGGGTTGAGTCCAGAGCCTTTCCTGCTCGGGCAGGGGCCAGTTTCAGAATTTTCCAGCGCCTATCCACATTTCTTGGAAAAGTTATTATCCGCCGCTGGACTGGTTGATCCCTCTGGAATGCCCTCCCCAGAACCAGTCCGAAACTTCCTGGAAAGCGGGCGCGTGGAAGCCCTGGCCACCCTGGTTCAAACCTGGCTTAACAGCCCGCAATTGAACGAGCTGTTTTTCCTCCCTGACCTGGACATGGAGGGAGAAATCCGCAATAATCCCCTCCAGACCCGCCAAATTTGTCTGGATTTTCTCTCGGCTGCGCCATCTCAGCTTATCAAGCTGGCCGGAGTAAGTACCCCAACGGAGGCAGGCTCTGCAACGGGGAGCAGACCCTATGTCAGCCTGGCCAGTTTTAGCGCAGCAATTCGCCAACACCATCCAGATTTTCAGCGCCCGGCCGGTGATTACGATAGTTGGTTTATACGCCAGCGTTCTTCGGGTCGCTATTTGCGCGGTTTCGAGCACTGGGATCAGGTCGAAGGCGCTCTCATCCGATTCATCATCTGTGGTCCCCTGCATTGGTTGGGCCTGGTAGACCTGGCGTCGGAGGATTCGGATTTGGCTGATCCGAATTTTCGGTACAGCGCGTTTCGTTTTTCGCGCCTGGCGCCTGTCTTGTTCCATGGCGAAGCTTTTGCCGGCCTTTCGGTTGAGACGGAGCGCTGGCTGACCCGCTCTGATGGGAGAATCCTGGTACCCAGGCTCTCTTCCCGGGCCGCTCGTTACCAGATTGCCAGGTTTTGCACCTGGGAGAAAGTTGATCGGTCGGGCTATCATTTCCGTTTGTTGCCTGCCTCGCTCGAGCGAGCCCAGAAACAAGGGCTGAAAATCAGCCATCTCCTGGCCTTGTTTCGCAAGATGGCCGAGCTGACGCCGCCGAATATCGTCCGCGCCCTCGAACGTTGGGAAGAACGGTCTCGGGAGGTGGTAGTGGAAAAATTGCTTGTTTTAAGGGTCAAGGATCCCGAAATTCTCCAGGCGCTCCGTTCTGGCCGGGCAGCCCGTTTTTTGGGCGATCCACTTGGCCCAACTGCTATTCTTGTCAAACCTGGGGCGGCTGAGGCAGTGCTGAACATGCTGATGGAGATGGGTTATCTCGGG